>JAPKZH010000402.1 GCA_026393905.1 Candidatus Aminicenantota bacterium | reverse complement strand
CCTGATCAGAGCCTCTCTCTCATCAACCAGATGAGACGCATAAAAAAGATGAAAGAAGCTCTGGAAATGTGCCTCATCTTCATGGAATATTACCCCAAGGATGCCCGGTTGTATCTGGAAGCCGGCAACTCGTATGCAATGTCGGGACAAAGGGAGAAGGCGATTGAATATTATAAAAAGGCGCTCGAACTGAACCCGAACCTCGCCGCCGCCAAATCGAACTTGGAGAAACTCGAAAAAATAAAATAAGTGGAGACGGCCGCCGCCACCGGGCTTGGAAATGACAACGAGAGCGGCGGAATTGGACGGCTAACCCATTCTCACATCGACCGTCTTTCCCGACAGGCGGCTCTCCTCGGCCTTAAACCCCATCAGGTGACTCTCCATCGAGGCCTCGATCGTCGATGTCAGAAGCGAAGCGTCCTGCTGGCTGACGGCCTGGACAAAATCATGGGCCAGGCCGAAGTCCCCGCCGCCGTGGCCGGACAGCGATTCCGGCGCCTTGCTTGCGTCCCAGACAACTTGCGTTCGCGCCTTGAAGTCATAGAGGGCGAGCGTGGTCATGTCTCCAACAGCATCTCCCTTGGTTCCCATGACGCGGGTCCGGCGGCCGGCGTAGGACGTGAAGGCCTCCATGGAGAAGCCGGCCGTGATCTCGTCCTCGAATTCCATATTCACAACCTGATGATCCACCACGTCGTTATCACAGTGATAGACGCACCGTCCGTAGGGGCCTTCTTTGAGCGCTTTCAAGATCGACTCGTCCTTTTGATCCTCGATCAGCAGATGTCCCAGCCATTCCTTGCGCCGCAGGTAGATCTTCAGGGCGGAAAAAGGGCAATCCGCCTCGACTTTGCAGCCGTCCGTGCAGCGCCTCGTGGCGCCCGAAGGCGCATTTTCCGCCTTGAACAGCGTAAGCGAGCCGAACGACGAGATGCGCCGGCACGGCTTTCCGATCGTCCAGCGCAGGATATCAAGGTCATGGCAGGACTTGGACAGGATCATCGGGTTGGATTCTTTGGAGTTCCGCCAGTTGCCGCGGACAAAGGAATGCGACATATGGATGTGCTCGACCGGCTCAAAATGCTGGAGGCTGACGATATCCCCCAGGGCGCCGGAATCCATGACCTCCTTGAGCTTGCGGAAATAGGGCGTGTACCGCAGGACATGGCAAACGGCCACGATACGGTTGTTTTTCTTGGCCGCCTTCAGGATGTCGCTGCATTGGTCCCAGGTCTGGGCGATGACCTTTTCCAGGAGCAGGTCATACCCAAGGCCCAGGCCGCCCATGGCCGGACCATAATGAAGATTGTCCGGGGTGGTGATGATCAGGGCATCGGCGAACTTCGGAATCTCGAGGGCATGCTCCCAGGTCACCCACTGGTATTTTGGGGGAATCTGGTAGAGCGCGGAGAATTTTTTGCGCCGGTATTCGATGGGCTCAGCGACGCCGACGATTTTGAGCTCATCGGGATATTTCTGGCTGTAGGAAGCATAGACGTTGCCACGGCTTCCTGCTCCCAGCACCACGGCGGTCACGGGCCGCGCCGGCTTTTTGAACCTTGCATCCTGCGGCAGCGAAATCGGCAGGCCGCCGTCCTTATTTTTGAACGGCAGTCCGGCCAGGGGCGCAGCCAAGGCGATAAAGCCGCCGGCTTTCAGTACATCTCTCCGTTTCCAGGACCGATTTTTCATGGGCATTTCCTTTCCTGATTAAATGGTATTAGCATTTTATCATAATGAGGCGAGTATTATGTTTTGTCCGGGAACGTCCGCTTGCTCAGCTCCCGGGGCTCCCCCTCCTTCTTGGAAAATGGACGGAGACGGAATGTGTAGGAATAGGGTTTGGGATAGAGCATATATTCGTCGTGAGGCTTGGCGCCCCAGCTGGTGTCTCCGCCGACTCCCATCTGCTTATAATCTACATTCCAGGCCACCAGGTCGCGCTTTTTCATGTCTGTGGGGTGCCGCTGCCCTTTTTCCGGGCCGTGCTCATAGTCATCAGGAAGGAAATGGCTGGCTCCGGTGCAGATGAGAGGACTGCCCACGGCCAGGAGGCCGATACCGCTGCCGTTGGTCAGGGCGACCCAACGGACCTCTGTTTTATAGCCGTTTTCCTGAGGACGAATATAGGGATGATATTGGTCCATGACTTTGCCGGAATACAGCCCCACGGCCGCGCTCGTGTTCCGGTCCCAATAGTTTTCGTGCGGCCCCCGGCCGTGCCAGACCATATTGTCAAACTCGGCGGGAAGGATCATCAGCGTGCCGAAGCGCGGGAGCTCGGCAAGATCTCCAGCTCCCGGGGCAAAGGCGCAGGTAACGAGGATATCGGCGCTGCCAAAAATACGATACGTTATAGAATAATCAGAATTTCCGGCAGGGAGAACCGATTTGACTTCGACGTCAATCCGTTGAGCCCCGACGCGTTTCGCCCGGACGGACTTGACGATTCTTTTGGCGCCGGCTTCGCGCCAGACGGCGCAGCGGACAGGCATGTCGTTTCCGTAATCATTATCGGTCGGCGCCCGCCATAAATCAGGGATGGGCCCGGACTTGAGAAGTTCGGTACCTTCATATTTGAGTGAAGAAATCGTCCCCGAAGCTTTGTCAAAGAGGATGGAAAAATTCCGGCCTTCGATAGAAAAAAAGACGCCTGTCTCACTCAACGCGAGCGGCGGCAGATTTTCAACCACGATTTCCTTTCCCGCGGGCTTGAAAACCGGCAGCTTCATCTGGTCCCAGGCCGCCTCATGGTCGGCGGGGATCAGGGGCTGCGGCCCGGCCGTCCGCCAACTGAGCGTCAGATAATATTCCACGCCGGGCTCGGGCTCAAAGGCGGGGATCGACACCTTCACATCGGCCGACTGGTGCGGTTTAAGATCCAGGCGCGGAAGCGTCCCCTGCCCGATGAGCTTCCCTTCTCCTTCAATCCGCCAACGGCAGACAACGCTTTGAAGGCTGGTGAAATCGAACTTGTTTTCGATACGGACCATTCCCGACCTTAGGTCCAAAGGCTCCGTTTTGATGTACTGATAGACTTTTTTGACTTCCCAGATATGAGGATGGGGCCGCCGGTCGGGGAACACCAGGCCGTTGCAGCAAAAATTCTTCGACGTCGGAATTTCCTGAGGGACGAAGTCTCCGCCGTAGGCCCAGAATGGCTCGCCTTCGGCATCGGTCCGCAAGATCCCCTGGTCCACCCAGTCCCAAATCAGGCCGCCCTGGAGCTGCCGGTTGGCGTAAATCACGTCCCAGTAATCCTGAAGATTGCCGACGCTGTTGCCCATGGCGTGGGCATATTCGCACATGATAAACGGCCGGGTCTGTTCGGTCCTGGCATAATCTTTGAGCTGGGAGATGCGGGCGTACATGGGGCAGTAGATATCCGTATGGGGATTTTTTTTCGCTCCCTCGTACTGGACTGGCCGGGTCGAATCCGTGGTCTTGATCCAGGCATAGGTCGCCTGAAAATTAATGCCGTCGCCCGCTTCGTTGCCGAGCGACCAGATGATGACCGAGGGATGATTCTTGTCGCGCTCCACGAGGCGCCGGGTGCGGTCCAGATGGGCGGCCTGCCATTCCGGCTTGTTGGCCAGCGTTTTGTCCGGGTCGAAGCTTATGCCATGGGATTCAATATTGGCCTCGTCGATGAGATACAGGCCGTACTCGTCGCACAGCTCATACCATCTCGGGTTGTTCGGATAGTGGCTTGTCCGAACGGCGTTGATGTTGAACTGCTTCATCAGCCGGATGTCCTCAAGCATCAGCTCCTCGGTGACGACCCGGGCGTTCTGAGGGTCATGTTCGTGGCGGTTGACGCCTTTGATGTAGATCGGGACTCCATTGATCAAGAGCCGGCCGTCTTTGATTTCGACATTCCTGAACCCGACATGGCAGGAGACGGCTTCGACGATTTTCCCGGACTGGTCTTTCAGCGAAAGGACGAGCCGGTAGAGGTTTGGAGTTTCTGCCGTCCAGGCCAGCGGCGAGGATACAAATTTCTCGCCAAAAAATTCTGCGTCTGCTCGCGGATCTATGGTCTCGGGACCGGCCAGCGGCATGCGGAGCACGCTCCTTGTTTGGGAATCGAACAGCTCGGCCTCCATCCTGTAGGCCCGAACCGGAGAGCCAAGCCAACTCTTGAGAGAGGCCCGGATGCGCAGCGTTCCGTCTTTGTCAGAATCATCCAATCCGGCCACGGCATAAAAATCCCGGATCGCAACCGGAGGCGTCGAATAAAGGTAGACGGACCGCTCGATCCCGCTGATCCGCCACATGTCCTGCGCCTCCAGATAGCTTCCATCGCTGAACCGGAACACCTGGAGGGAGAGAGAATTTTCGCCCGGGCGAAGATACTCGGTGATATTGAACTCGGCAGGAGTTTTACTGTCTTCGCTGTAGCCGACGTCCCGGCCGTTGACCCAAACAAAAAACGCCGAATTCACGCCGCCGAAATGAAGAAAGACTTGGCGTCCTTTCCAGTTTTCTGGGACGGTGAAACTCCGGCGGTACGATCCGACCGGGTTGTTATCATGGGGCACCTGGGGCGGATCGCCGCGGAAGGCGTTGGCTTCGTCGAGGTAAATGGGCTGCCCGTATCCTTTGAATTCCCAGTTTGCGGGAACGGGAAAGTCGGTCCACGGACTGACGTCATAGCTCTCTTTAAAAAAACCCCGGGGGCGGTCTGCCGGGTGGGCGACCCATTTGAACTTCCACAGTCCATCCAGGGACAGGTAAAAAGGAGATTCGGTGAAGTTTTTTTTCAGGGCATCGCGGGAACTGTCAAACGGGATGAATGTGGCGTGGGGGGGCTCCGCGTTCCGGCTGAAGACGGCCGGGTTCTCCATCTCTGGAGGAAAGTCGTCCGCCGGGGTTTGGGGGGGTGTTCCGGAGCTTCCGAGAAACAACAGCGCCATCAGCGCCAGCCAAAAAAAAGCCGGTCTTTTCATTTTGACCACCATAGAATTCCTCTTCGCCCTCGGGAGCTTGCCTGATTTCATCTCTTCCTAAGCCAGGCCGCCGCCGTCCACGACCAGCCATGCGCCCGTCACCCCCCTGGATAGGTCGCTGGCGAAGAACAGCACGGCATCGGCGACGTCGTCAGGCGTTCCCAATCGCGGCAGCGGTCTGTCGGCGGCCTCCTTCAGGAATTTGTCCT
>JAPKZH010000361.1 GCA_026393905.1 Candidatus Aminicenantota bacterium | reverse complement strand
CGGGCGGCGCTTAGGCCGCCCATACATTGTCACTTTATTTATTACGTTTGTATTAGACACTAAATAGCGATAAAGACGAACTATCATCTTATAATTAGAGGACCGTTCTCTATTCATTGTTTCTTCCGGATTTTTTTTCTTGGCCCATTAAATAGTGATGCATTTCCGCGGCCGCCACCCGCCCGTCGCCCATGGCCAGGATGACCGTGGCGCCGCCGCGGACGATATCCCCGCCGGCATAGACGCCTGCCAAGCTCGTGGCCATGGTCTTCCAGTCGACTTCGATATTGCCCCACTTCCCCATTTTCAGGCCGGGGATGGTCTGGGGGATGAGAGGATTCGGACTCTGACCGATGGCCACGACGACCAGGTCCACCTCTGTCATGAATTCCGAGCCTTTGACCGGAACCGGCCGCCGCCGGCCCGAGGCATCCGGCTCGCCGAGCTCCATGCGCAGGCATTCCATGGCCTTGAGCCGGCCCTTGTGATCGCCGATGTAGCGGGTCGGCGTCGTCAGAAAATGGAACTCGATCCCTTCCTCCTCGGCATGCTTGACTTCCTCGATCCGGGCCGGCATTTCCTGGCGGGAGCGGCGGTAGATGATGATCGACCGCTCGGCGCCTAGCCGCTTGGACGTCCGGACCGAGTCCATGGCCACATTGCCGCCGCCGATCACGGCGGCGCATTTGGCCTTGGACACGGGCGTATCGTAGTTCGGGAAATCATACGCCTTCATCAGGTTGACGCGGGTCAAGTATTCGTTGGCCGAGAACACGCCGACCAGATTTTCCCCGGGAATTTTCATGAAATTCGGCAGGCCGGCGCCCGAGCCGATGAAAAAGGCCTGGTAGCCTTGGGCCTTAAGGTCCTCGATCGTCGCCGTCTTGCCGACCACGAAGCTCGTCCTGATCCCGACGCCGAGCCTCTGGAGATATTCGACTTCGGCCCTCAGGATGGCCTTGGGCAGACGGAATTCCGGGATGCCATAGACGAGCACGCCGCCGGAAATATGGAGCGCTTCAAAAATCGTGACCTGATGTCCGAGCTTGGCCAGGTCGCCGGCCACGGTCAAGCCCGCGGGACCGGCGCCGATCACCGCGACCTTTTTCCCGGTCGGCGGCGGGAGCTGGGGAAGGTTGACCGTCCCGCCCAGGCGCTCAAAATCGGCCACGAACCGCTCCAGGTTCCCGACGGCCACGGGCACGCCCGTGCCTTTCTTCATGGTGCATACTTCCTCGCACTGCGTTTCCTGGGGACAGACGCGGCCGCAGATGGCCGGCAGCGAATTGGTCTCCTTGATCTTCCAGGCGGCCTCCAGGAAACGTCCTTGTTCGACGAGCTTGACAAAGCTCGGGATGTCGATGCCGACCGGGCAACCCGACACGCACTGCGGATTGGCGCAGTCCATACAGCGCCTGGCTTCGGCCACGGCGGCTTCGGCGGAGAGCCCGATATTGACTTCCTTAAAATCTTTATTCCGCTCCCCTGGCTCTCGCTCCGGCATTTTCTGGCGGGGCAGCTTCATCCGCTCTTTGACCGGAATGGCCTTGCGCATCTCTTCTCGCCAATCCTGATCGTACGCCGCTTTCAACCGCGTCTTTTGCTCCGGCGAAATGTCTTTTTTCTCTTCAGCCATTATCGTCCTCGGATCAGTCGCAAATCTTTGATGTCCCGGCTCATCTCCAAGCCTTTATAGACGTCCGGGCCGGCGGCGATGCTCGGGGCGGCATCAACGCCCGCAAACGCCTCGGCCGCGGCAAACCTTCTCCGGTCCGCCTCCGGTTCTCGAAGAAAAACTCCGCCTGTCAACTGTTCCCGGCCCAGGCCGTGAAACGCCGGGACCCGGCCGGTCAACTCCTGGAATACGTCGGATGCGCTTCTGAAGGAAAAGCCCGCCATCCCCATTTTCTGGGCGAGATGGCTGATGATGCGCCAGCCGGGCCTGGAATCCCCCAACGGCTCGATCACCCGCTCGAATTTCTGCAGCCGGCCTTCGACATTGACGAACGTTCCCTCGGCTTCGGCAAACGTCGTCTGAGGCAGGATGACATCGGCAAAATCGCTGTTTCCATTCAGGTAGCTGTCCTGGATGACGACGAAAGCCGCGGGCTTCTTTTCCAGCCGGAGGGATGAACCGACGACATAGAGCGTTAGGAAAGATCCGTTGGAGATTCCTTGAATGATCCGGCCCGGAGGGCCGTCCTTCTTGCGGAAAAACGCCGAAATCTCAAAAGCGCCGCGGGCGTTGCTCTCCGAACTCAGAGGAACGAGCAGGCCCTCCGTTTGAAGAGCCAGGTTCCAGAGGGCCGCCAGGTTCGCGGCTCCCGACGAGCCTTCGCAGACTTCGGCTCCGAAGAGGTACGCCGTCGGCTTTCTCTTTTCTAAGAGCAGGGCCAGCTTGAGCAGTTTTTCTTCCTGGAGTCCGAGAGAGGCCGCGGCTCCGGAGAGCTCGAATTCCTGCAGGCGGTTCTTAAACGCGGCGAAGCCATCGATCTTGGCGGATTCGGCGGCGTGGCCGCTGTCCGACAGGATTTTGGAGAGACCGATCAGCAACTCGCTCTCCTGACCCGGCCGGAGCTTGATCCAGGACGAAGCGCACCGTCTGATGCAAAGCTCCTGGGGCCCGACGATGATGAGCTTGGCTCCGTTGCGGATTGATTTATAGACTTCGAGCCAAACCATCGGCTGGCTGACAGCCAGGTTTTCGCCGAACAAGACGATCGTCTTGGCCCGGCCGATATCCGAGATACGGAAATTCAACCGAGGCTCAAAACCCTGCAACCGGGCGAAATCCCGGAGACGGGCTTGGGCTGTAAAATCCCCGTGGCTGGCTATGTTTTCGGTTTCCAATCCTTCGCCGCCGAACTTGTCCAGAGCAAAAATATCTTCGCAGGAATCGTGCGCCGAGCCGGCGATAGCGATGTCCCGGGCCGGACAGCCGGACAATTTTTGGGCGACGACGGCCAGGGCTTCGTCCCAGGTCGTTTCTTCAAGCTTCCCGTTTTTCCGGACCATAGGCCGGACAACACGGCTCCGGTGATAGACAGCCTCGGAGACCAGGAACCTTCCCTTGAGACAAGCCTGGCCTTGATTGACACTTCCCTGTTTCGCCGGAACCGATCTCAAGATTTTTCCCTGTTTCAGGAAGAGTGTCAGCTCGCAACCTTGGCCGCAGAAGGAGCAGATGGTGTTATTCTCGGTATCCGGAAGGATTTCGGGATGGGCCGACTTCTCGATCAGGGCGCCCGTCGGACAGACATCGAGGCAAGCGCCGCAGAACTGGCAGTCGGTATCCAGAAGCCGCCGGCCGAACGCGGTTCCCACGCCTGCCCGAGAGCCCCGATAGACAAAGGCCAGCGCCGATACGCCCCGCACTTCATGACAGATGCGGACACACCGTCCGCACAGAACACAGAGGTTGTAATTGCGATCAAGGAGCGGATCGTCCTTGCGGATTTCGAGAGTCCCGTCGAGCGAAGGGAATTGGGCTTTATCCGGCTTTAAATAATCGATGAGCTTCCGGAACTCGCAGTCGCCGTTGTTCGAATAAAGGGAGCGTCCCGCGGCTGGGCCGGCCTCGTCGACCGCCGCCAGTTCGTCCAGGCGGGCGCCCTTATCATGGCAAGCCAAGCAGGCGCCGGCATGCTCGGAGAGAATGAGCTCGAGGATCTGACGACGGGTCTTCTGAAGGGCCGGCGTGTTCGTCGTCACGTCCATCCCGTCTTCAATGAACGTGCCGCAGGCCGGGGCAAGGGCTTCCCGGCCTTTCACCGCGATAAGGCAAAGCCGGCACCCCGTAAAAGGAACCAGGCCGGGATAGTGGCAGAGCGAAGGGATGTAGATTCCCTTGTCCCGGGCAAGATCGAGGATGGTCATTTTGTCCGTGACTTCGAGAGGACGGCCGTCGATCGTGACTTTCATATCGCTTTTCGTCCTGTCTCGGGCCTGCGGGTGTTCTTGGCCTTCTTCTTTTCCGGAAGCAAGCCTTGGCAGACAAGCGCCGGGCAGCGCTTCTCCCGGATATGAGCGTCGTATTCGTTCCTGAAATAGCGGAGCGTCGTCAAAACCGGGTTGGGGGCCAACTGGCCGAGTCCGCAGAGCGAGGCCGCTTTCATGACGGCGGCCAGGTTCTCAAGCCGGGTGATATCCAACGCCTCGCCCTGGCCCCGAGTGATGCGGTTCAGGATTTCGAGCATCTGCTTCGTCCCGACACGGCAGGGAACGCACTTGCCGCACGATTCCTCCGAGCTTGAATTCAACGAGTAGCGAGCGGCATCCACCATGCAGGTCTCTTCGTCCATGACGATGATACCGCCGCACCCCAGGATCGATCCGGCTTGGGAGAGCGTGTCGTAGTCGAGGGGTATGTCTATTTTTCCCGCAGGAATACAACCGCCGCATGGACCGCCGGTCTGAACGGCTTTGAGCGCTCTGTTGTTTTTGATGCCGCCTCCGATATCAAAGATGAGTTTCCGGAGTCTTGTGCCCAGCGGGACCTCGGCCAAGCCCGTGTTGTTGATCCTGCCGCCCAGGTTAAAAATTTTCGTGCCCGGGCTCTTGTCAGACCCGATCTTGGCGTACCACTCCGCGCCTTTGTTGAGGACGACCGGCACGTTGGCCCAGGTTTCGACGTTGTGGATGTTAGTCGGCTTTCCCCACAGGCCCTGTTGAGCCGGGAACGGCGGCTGCTGCCGCGGGAACGCCTTCCTGCCTTCGATGGCGGCTATCAAGGATGTCTCATCTCCGGAGACGAACGCTCCGGCGACTTGGACGACCTGAATATCGAAATGAAATTCGGAGCCAAAAATCGCGGCCCCGAGCAGGCCGTGCTTACGGGCCTGCTCCAAGGCCAGAGTGACGTGCTTCACGGCCAAAGGATATTCCGTCCGGACACAAATGAATCCTTCGGAAGCGCCGACGGAGTAGGCGCCGATGATCATGCCCTCGATCAGGCTGTGGGGATTGGCCTCCAAAAGGCCGCGGCTCATGTAAGCGCCGGGATCGCCCTCGTCGGCGTCGCAGACGATGGTTTTGGGATGGCCGTGGGCTTCGCGGCAGAGCTCCCATTTTTTCCCCGTCAAAAACCCGGCCTCTCCCCTCCCCCTTAGGCCCGAAGCCTTCACCTCGGCGATGACGCTTTCTGAGGTCATATCAAAGAGCGCTTTGGCCAGGGCTTGATAGCCGTCCAGGACGATATAATCCTCGATGCGTTCCGGGTTGATCCGATAATTGTTTTCCGTCAGCAGCCGCATCTGCTTCTGATAGAAAGGGATCTCTCTCTGCCGAGGATACTTGCGTCCCGTGGCCGGATCCTCATAGACGAGCGAAGGAATGAGCTTGTTTTTCAGGATGGTCCGCTCAACGATCGCCGGAATATCCTTGGCCTCGAGCTTTTTATAGAAGAGGCCTTCGGGAGAAATGACGATATTCGGCTCCATCTCGCAGAAGCCGTGGCAGCCCGTGGCTTCGACCCCGACGGTATCGCTGAGCTTCCGACGTTCGATCTCCTGCGTCAGGGTTTCCAGGATCTGGAGCGAGCCTCTCGCCCGGCCGCACGTCCCTGAGGAGACGGCAATGACTTTCTGATAGGCAGGCCGTTCCTCTTGGATGATCCTCTTCCATTCGGCCAGATGATCGGGATGCGAGAGCTTTCTCATGGCGGTTATTCGGCGGTCTTAGCCTTCTCCAGGATGGAATCCACCTTTTGCGGGGACACCAGGGAATAATGGGTTCCGTTGACGACCACGACCGGCCCTATGGCGCAACAGCCAAGGCAATAGGCCTTTTCCAAGCTGAGCTTTTTATCGGCGGTGGTCTGACCGGCCGGAATCCCTAATTTTTTTTCCATCTCTTCGACGATCCTGCCGCCGCCCCGGACATGGCAGGCCGTCCCCTGACAAACGGTCACCCGAACTTTTCCTTTGGGCGCGAGCGTAAAAAACCTGTTGAAGCTGAGGACTCCGAAAACCTCGCTTTCGGAAAGATGGAGATGTTTGGCGACCGCCGCGATCGATTCGGGCGGAACATGGCCATAAGCAGCCTGGATTTTATGGAGAAGTGGAACCAGGTCTTTTTGGCTGGTGCCCGATTCTTTTAGAATTTTCTCTATATCCATTTCTTCCAAAGTGTCAGGGTGAGAGAGATTCGGACGAACGGGGTCAGGCAAACAGCTCTTTGGATTGGAGCCCGAACCGTTCCGCAATGTTCTTCTTGGCAATCGACCCTTTGTATATATACACGCCGCGGGCCAACTCGGCATGGGCCGCGAGCGCCTTTTCGATCCCGACCTCGCCGATCTGGTGCAGATAGCGGACGACGGTGTTGGACAAGACCTTGGTCGACGTCCGGCTGACGGAGGAGGTGAAATTGGGGACGCAGTAATGGATGATGCCCTCGTCGACAAATGTCGGCTGCTCGAGGGTCGTCGGACGGCTGGTCTCGATGCATCCGCCCTGGTCGATGGCCAGGTCGATCACGACAGATCCTTTTCTCATGGTCTTGACCATCTCCCGGGTGATCATGATCGGGGCCCGTTCCCCGGGCCTGAGAACGGCGCCGATCAGGACATCGGCCACTTTCGTCATCCGGGCTAGATTGTACTTGCTGCCGATCAGCGTTTGGACCCGGCCGTTGGTCATTTCTTCGATCCTCCTCAGCCTGTCCATATTATGGCCGAGCACGATCGTATGTGCGCCGGCGCCCAGCATCGCCCGCGTCGCGCTCCGGGCCAGGACGCCGCTGCCGATGATGACCGCCGTGGCCGGCGGGACGCTGACGACGCCGCCGAGGATCATGCCCCGGCCGCCTTGGTTGGTCTGGAGATAATGGCCCGCGATCACCAGGCACATCTGTCCGGCCACTTCGCTCAATCCTTCAAAAAAAGGAAGCACTTCATGCTCTTCCTCGACGATCTCGTATCCGATCATGATGATATTCTTCTGGAGGAGCTCTTCGACGAGATTTTTTCTGGCCACGGCCAAATGATGAAACCCGAACAGGACCTGGTCTTTTTTGACCAGCTTGATCTCCTCCTGGTTGAGCGGAGAGATATTGAGAACGACATCGGAACGTCCGAAAACTTCTTCCTCGGTAAAAACGATCTTGGCCCCCTGGGAGGCGTAGTCTTCGTTGGTGTAGCCGGATTTGAGTCCGGCTCCGGCCTGGACATAGACCGTGTGGCCCTTTTCGATCAGGAACGAGACTCCGCTCGGAGTCAGGCCGGCTCTATTTTCGATCTTGAAGCTCTCATTAATGACACCAACATTCATCAGAATCCTCCTTCCTTAGAAAAGTAGGAGTCATCATACCAAAATCGAAAGCGCCGGACAATAAGGAAAAGAAGATCCCAAATTTGCCGATAGAAATGCCCGAC
>JAPKZH010000253.1 GCA_026393905.1 Candidatus Aminicenantota bacterium | reverse complement strand
CTTCTTCAGAAAATAGTTGATCGTCAGACCGACGGGCTCATTGGGGACTTCGAATATCCGATCTCCTTGGGTCGAGCCGATCATCGTCCGGCGCCACGTCCACTGGATCTTGGGCTCGATGTCGAAGAGGGTGACGTCTTCCTCCCAAAACTTGTCCTTCATTTCCTGGAGGGGCGTGATATCGGTGATAAACAGTCCGCGGCCGTGTGTCGCGGCGATGAGGTCATTTTCCCTCGGATGAATGAGCAGGTCGTGAACGAGGGCGTACGGGGGGAGGTTCGAGGCGACAGAGGCCCAAGCCTTGCCGCCGTCCAACGTGGCGTAAACCCCCATCTCGGTTCCGGCGAAGAGGAGGTTCGGGTTTTTGCGATCCTCCAGGACGACGTAGACCGTCCCTTCGGGAAGGTTGCCGGCGACCGATGTCCAGGTCTCACCGAAGTTCTCGGTTTTGAACACGAAGGGCGCGTAGACGTCGCGATGCCATCCCGCCTTGGAGATATAGGCTGTCCCTTCCTTAAAGTTCGAAGGGAAGACGCGGGTGACAAAATAATCGGCAGGCCCGCCCGCGGCCGCGACATTGGCCGTCACGTCCGTCCAGACGCCGCCGGCGTTTCGGGTGACCTGGACCTTGCCGTCGTCCGAGCCGGCCCAGAGGACGCCGGCCGCGACCGGAGATTCGGCGATCGAGGTGAGCGTACAGAACTCGATATTGCCCTTGAGCTTTTCGGGATCATTGGTGGTCAAGTCGGGGCTGATTTCCTGCCAGGTGTCGCCCCGGTTGAGAGACCTCAGGACGACCTGCGCTCCGAAATAGAGAATCCGGCTGTTGTGGGGCGAAATCGAAATCGGGGCCGTCCAGTTGAACCGGAAAGGCTGTTTGTCCTTGGGGCGGGCCGGCGGCCGGATGCTTCTTATCGTCCCCGTCTTCTGGTCCGTCCGCATGATCGCCCCGTTCTGGGATTCGTTGTAGAGCCAGCGGCTGTCCTCGGGATCGACAAGGTTGACCATCCCGTCGCCGCCACCGACTGAAATCCAGTCATCGCGCGTGATCCGGCCCGACGGTCCGTTGGACGGGATCTTGACCGAGCCGTTGTCCTGGAGGCCGCCGTAGATGTTATAGGGTTCTTCCATATCCACTCCGGCGGCGTAATATTGGGCCAGGGGGAGGTGGTCAAAGACGTCCCAGGTCTTGCCGAAATCCCAGGAAACGGCCAGCCCGCCGTCGCTCCCGAGGATGAGGTGGTTGGAGTTGGCGGGATCGACCCAGAAGGCATGGTAATCGACGTGGAAGGAGCGGGCGATGTTTTCCGGCCCGCTCTTCCCCCAGGTCTTGCCGCCGTCGAGAGAGCGGTTGAAGCTCGTGCTCGGGACATAAATTGTCTTATCGTTGTTAGGGTCGACGTAGATCCAGCCGTACCATTTCCCGCCGCCGACGCTGTCTTTAGCGGAATTCATCTTAATCCAGGCATCCCCCCCGTTGTCCGAGCGATAAACTTCGCCCCCGATCGGCCGCTCCTTGGCTTCCTGGCGCACGGCCGACGGTTGTTTTGCCTCGTCGGGCGTCAGAGCACGCTTGTTCTGGTTGTCAATGACGGCATAGATAATGCCGGGATCCTTGGGGTAAATCGCCAGCCCCACCCGTGCGAGTTTTCCGGTGGGAAGCCCGCCGGTGAGGCGTTTCCAGCTCTTACCTCCGTCCTTGGACCGATAGATCGCCGTTTCCGGCCCGCCCTCGTCGAAGTTCCAAGGAATGCGCTGTTTGTCGTAAGTCGCGGCGTAAACGATATCGGGATTCTTCGGGTTGATGACCACGTCCACAACCCCGACCTTGTCGCTGATGAACAGCGATTTCGTCCAAGTTTTTCCGCCGTCCGTCGTTTTGTAGAGGCCGCGCTCGGGATTGAAAGAGAAGTGGTAGCCTACGGCCGCCACATAGACCGTGTTCGGGTCTTTCGGATGGACGGCGACGCGGCCGATGTGGCGCGTTTCGGTCAAGCCCATGTGCGTCCAGGTCTTGCCTGCGTCGACGGATTTCCAGACGCCGAAGCCCCGGAGCGGGATGCGGCCCGAGGCGGCGTCGCCCGAGCCGACCAAGATGACGTCCGGGTTGGACGGTGCCAGGGCCATATGGCCGACGGAGACCATGCTCTGGGAGGGCAGGATGGACTCAAAGGTCGTGCCGTTGTTCGACGTCTTCCAAATGCCGCCCGTTGATGGGGCAAGATAGAACGTGTACGGATTTCGCTCGTTGACGGCGACATGCAGGATTCGGCCGTTTTGGCGCGCCGGTCCGACGGCACGGAACGAAAACGACTTCTGGATCTCGGCCGGCCCGATGCCTTGAGCCCAGAGGGAAGGCGATGCGGCTGCGGCGAGAACAACCAAAGCGATGAGGCAAAGACGACGCATGAGTCCTCCTTTATGGGGTGGATAATAAGAATTTCGTTTTCTGTTGCGCAGGTCGGATGATCGTTCAGGCACTGATTTTGCCTCGCCCCATCGTTGGGAATGATAATTCGGGGCGTTGTCGGATGTCAAATTGAGCTCAAGATAGCGGAGGGCGAGCCGGGAACCCGCTGACGAGGCAAAAAGCGCAGGAAATCAGCCAGGCCTCTCCTCCCGCCCAAAGAACGAATCAAGAAACATACTCACTGCCGGCCTCGGCGGCCATCAAGACTTCCTGATAAGCTCTTTGAGGCGGCGGGGGCCTCTCGGCAACAAAGGTCATCTTGAGGTGGCCGATGATTCTGTCCACGACGGCATATTCCACAATAAAAGCGATGACCCCGGGCGTAAGCGCGCTCCCGGTCACAACCTCGAAATTTCGGGTCAGCGGATCCGGGCGAACCCGCAGCGGGGATTGCCGCAGTCGAGGTAGCGCTCCACGACGTCTTTGATGATCGGCCGGAAATACCCGTACTCCCGCTCGAAACGGCTCTCATATTCTGTCAGGAACC
>JAPKZH010000081.1 GCA_026393905.1 Candidatus Aminicenantota bacterium | reverse complement strand
CGAAAAAAGCTCTCGGCTTTTCCATGGTGCTTATCCTCGCGACCGCGGCCTCGGCCCAGACCTGGTTCAAAGGCACGCTGAACGATGCGTTCGCCAAAGCCAAAGCCGAAAATAAGCGTGTCCTCGTCGATTTTACCTCTTACACCTGACCGAGCTGCAAACTGCTCGGCGAGCAGTTCTTTGAGAACCAGAAGTTCCAGGACTTCCTTAACAAGAATTTTATCCTTTTCCGGGTCATCATCCAGGATCCCGCCGGAAAGGCGATCTTCGACAAGTACTCAATCCAAGGCTTGCCCACTGTTATGATACTCGACCCAGACGGCTCGGAAGTCGATTGGCTCGTCGGCTACGGTCCGCCGCCCGAGAAATATCAAGAGAAGCTTGATAAAGCCCAGCGGGGTGTGGACACTTTCAAGAGCCTCTCAGCTCGATATCCTGAGGAACCAACGAGCGTCGAAGTTATGCTCAAACTCGCCCTGAAGCATGACAGTCGCAACCGGCTGGAGAAGGCGGAGGAACTATATAACCGGATTCTGGTTCTCGATCCCGGAGGAAATAAAGGCACGACCGATTTTATAAATGAGAAAGTCAGTTGCACCCAGTACGCCGAGTTCAATCTTGGCTATCACGCCCTCCGCAACAAGACAGACACGTCACCGCTCAAGGCATTCGTCAAGAAGTATCCGGATTCCGTGATCGTCAAAGAAGCCTATGACCGTTTGAGTACTTTTTACTACCACCACGTCGCACCAAGAGCGGAGGCCGAGGTGTTCTATCAGGAATATGCCGGTCGTTTCCCCTCTGACCCAGCTGCCCTTAACTCCTGGGTCATGCGTATCCTTCAGGATAAGGCCCCGGTGAACAAAGGCATCGAGCTGGCGGAGAAAGCCATAGCCTTATCCAAGGCCAGCCCCGATCCAGAAATCACCATCAACCTTGCTCACCTCTATCTCTTGAAAGGCGACCAACTCAAGGCCGTTGCGGCCGCCGAGAAAGCGGCGATAACTGCTGAGGATAGATTGCTCTTATCGATCGCCGAAGTCTTCCTTGAGGCAGGGAGGGAGGATCAGGCACTCGCCATCTATGGTCCCGCCTTCGTAAGGAAGAATTATAAAACGGTGACAGGGCTTCCTCTTTATGTCAATTTCTGGCTGCATAAAGATAAAAACCTGGAAAGCGCTTTAGAGGCTGGAAAGCGGACAGTCGAGCTGATGCCGAATAATTGGTTAACTTGGTATTGGATAAGCCAGATCTATATAGGGTCTGCTGAAAAAGCCCATTACTTTCCGTAACCTCTTGAAATCAATGTAAATCCATGATATGTTTTTGGCGATTTTCATGGCCAAAATACACGGTTTCAGCACCCGACCCCCCAAAAACCGTGCATTTCCGATGGAGAAAAATGACCATGTATCGACCCCGCGACCGTAAGACCGTGCCGCTGTTCGCCGAGCTTTTTCCGTTCGGTGGCCGGCTTGATCCCGACAACCGCCGGCTCCGCATCGCGGAGATGATCCCCTGGGACGACTTGGAAACGGAGTACGCCAAAGCGTTCTCCGACATCGGGCGGCCGGCCACGGACGCTCGGCTTCTCATCGGCTTGATGTTGTTGAAGCATATGACCGACGAGAGCGACCGGGAGATCGTGGCCGGCGTTTTGGAAAATCCGTACATGCAAGCCTTCTGCGGACTGGAGCAGTTCGCGACGAAAGACGTGCTGGAGCCGAGCACGCTGTCGAAGATGCGGGAGCGGCTGGGAGCGGAGTTTTTCCGGACCTTGGAGAAGACGACCTACGCGGTCCTGATCGAACGGCGGATCATCAAGGGCAAAGGGATGCTGGTCGACGCGACGGTCTTTCCGGAAGAGATCAAGTATCCCAACGACGTCGGGTTGTTGAACGATGTCCGGGAGTGGCTTGTCCGGACGATCAAGAAGCTGGGCGGGAAGAAACGGACGCAGAGGCGAAAGGCTCGTCAGGAATACTTGTCCTTCGCCAAGAAGAGAACCAAAAGCAAGAAAGTCATCCGGCGGGCGAAGAAACGGATGATGCAGCACGTCCGGAGGAACCTGAGGCAAATCCGGGAAGTGTTGGATCATCTGAGACTTCGGGGGCAGCGGATCGAGAAGACGATCAAGGACAAGATCCGCACCGCGGAGACGATCCTGGCCCAACAATGGGAGATGTACAAACGGAAGGTCCACCGCATAGCGGACCGGATCGTGAGTTTTTATCGTCCCTATGTCCGGCCGATCAAACGGGGCAAGCCGGGCCGGGACGTGGAGTTTGGGGCGAAGGGGGCGTTGTCGTACGTCGGCGGATTTT
>JAPKZH010000535.1 GCA_026393905.1 Candidatus Aminicenantota bacterium | reverse complement strand
CTTGTTGAGGTAGAGGAGGAGGATCCGGATGGCCATGAAGATGATCCCGCCTGCCATGGCGATCGAATAAACCGTGAGGAAGGCGACATAGAGATACGATTTATTCCGCGAAAGGTCCTGGGAAAACAAGAGGTCGACGACCGTTTTCCCGAAGAGGATGATCATGATGACGACGCCCCCGGCCGCCCGGTAGAAATATTCCAATGAGCTGCGGAGATCGACCGTATCGAGGGCGATGAGAGGCCAGAGCAGCCAGGCCGTGAAGGCCCAGACGAGGAGAAACAGGAAAATTCTCGTCCCTTTTCTCAAAGTCACGGATTTTGCGATTTCCATTTATTTATAGCATAATCCCGCGGAAGCGGAGAGTCAAATGAATTTGTTTGACTTCCCGGGAAGGCTTGGTTTAATAATACCTTGATTTCAGGCAATGGAAACCCGACGAAAAATCGTTTCCCGCGCGGCCGGCGGGCTGGCCTTCGTCTTTTTCCTGCTTATTCTCGTTTTTGACTTTGCGGACCAGTCGCTCCTCAGCCCGCTGGTCAATCCCTTGCTCCAGGATTTTTTCGGGACCACGTCGAATGTCGTGCCGCTCGGTTGGCTGACCTTCACGTTTACGCTGTGTTCAGCTGTGTCCATGATCGTGGCGGGAATCTCGGCCGACCGGACATCGCGCATCAAGATCTGCTTCGCCGGCTGCCTCATCTACGGATCCTTCTCCGCTCTCACCGTGCTCACCCCTCCCGGCAGCGCCGGATATATTTTCTTTTTCATCACCCGCGCCCTGAACGGCATCGGCATCGGCGTCGTCGTCCCCGCGGTTTTTTCTTTGGTCGCGGATACGGTTGACCCTAAGCGCCGGGCGACGGCTTTCGGGTTCACGTCGTTGGCTATGCTCCTCGGTCGACTGGCCGGCTTCGTCATCGCCGGCTCCATGGCCGGAGGCTGGAGACTCACCTACTTCCTGGTCGGGATGATCAATCTCGTTCTGGCCTTCGCCCTTCTCGTCGTCCGCGAGCCGGAGCGCGGGGCCCGCGAGCAGGAACTGCGCGACATCATTCTCGAGGGCGCCGCCTACCGCTTCCGCATTTCCAAAAAAGATGTCAAAATGATCTGGGCGGCCAAAAGCAACGTCTGGCTGATCATGAATTTTGTCGACGTCATCCCGGGATCGATCGTTCTCTTTCTTATCTTCAAGTACATGAAAGACATCCATAACATGGAAGCGCAGGCCGTGAATTTTACGATCTTGCTGGTCTTTCTATTCGGCGGGCTGGGCGCCCTGGCTTTTGGAAGGATCGGCGATTGGGGATTCCAGAGGGACAAAAGGGCTAAAGTCCTGGTGGCCCTTTTCTGCAACAGCGTTCCGATCGTCTTCATGATTTTGTTCATCCAATCCCATGTCTGGATTCCCGCCGGGTCGACTCTCTCCGAAGCGCTGGCCCTGCCCGGCCTGTGGGCCCTCATCCTCACCATCGCCGCAGCCATGTTCATCAACCAAGGTGTCAACCCGAATTGGTACAGCTCGCTGGCCGACATCAACCTGCCCGAGCACAGGGCGACGATGGTTTCGTTGGCGTCGGTCATGGACATGATCGGCAATGCCCTCGGCCCCCTGATCGCATCCTACGTGGCCACACTGTGGGGCCTGAAAACGGCCATGTGGTCCGTCCTGATCTTTTGGGTCGTGAATATCTTCTTTTGGCTTCCGGTCCTGGCCCATATCCGGAACGACCTGGGCCGCGTCCATTCGGTCCTGTCCGAGCGCGCCGTCCAAATGAGAAGGAGCATCGTGCCGCATGAGGAATGAAAGGCTCTCCATCCTGTTCAATCCTTCGGCAGGAATGGGCAAGGCTCTCAGAAAGAAGGGCGAGCTGGAAGAACGGCTTCGACAGTCCGGGATTCCTTACGATATGACGGTGACCCGGAGCGCAGAGAATTTGCGGGCCCTGACAAGGCAGCACGCTAAAAGATACGGGGCCATCGTCGGCGCCGGGGGGGACTCGACGTTTCATATCATAATCAATGAAATCATGGCCGCGGGTGCCGATGTGAATTTCGGCATGATCGCCGTCGGTTCATCCAATGATATCGCCAAGGAATTCGGCGTCGATTCGCTGGAAAAAGCATGCCTGGCCTTAAAGAATATGCGGACAAAAAAGATCGATCTCGGAGGCATTTATGACGGGGAAGAGCAGGTCCGCTGCTTTTTAGGA
This sequence comes from Candidatus Aminicenantota bacterium, assembly GCA_026393905.1. Lineage (GTDB taxonomy): Bacteria > Acidobacteriota > Aminicenantia > Aminicenantales > UBA4085 > JAPKZH01. The sequence goes on along the minus strand of JAPKZH010000535.1, from coordinate 12,018 downwards.
CAGGCCAATATCGGGGTCGGGGTCTTTGTCAATCAATATGTATCGCAACTGGCTCAACGAAGGCCGAAGTCGGCCGAGAGGCAGACCGTTGCGGGGATCAGAGGCATTATCCGCGCTTATCGAGACAAAAAAATCCCGCTGCCCCTGGCCGTCGAATTCGAAGCATCCCGAGTGGAAGGCGAATACATGGCCGCCGTCGTCAGCAATGTCCGCTACTGGGCGACGGGAAAAATCATCAATCCCAATGCCCGTCCCGATGACGGCAAGCTGGATGCCTGCCTGATCAGGAAATGCTCGTTCCTGCGCTTGGCGCGAATTTCTTCGCTGGCCAATTCCGGAAAGCACGGGAAAGCCAATGAGGTGGACATCTTTCAATCCCGAAGCTTCGAAATCTCCTCCATAACGCCTTTTATCATCCAGACAGATGGTGAAATCCTGAGGGGCTCCGATCATTCCCTGTTTAGAAAGGCGACATTCCGTATACTTCCCCAAGCTTTGAACATCATCTGTTAATCCGGACGTCGGCGATTTCACTGGCCTATAAACATCTGGCCTGGTACAATCGTATTCATTGACAGGCTCACGATGAATCCATGCAAAAAGAAAGTATTGGGCGTCTTCGGGGCGCTCCTGTTCCTAGCTATCCTGTTCGTCCCCTACCGGGCGATTCATCTCTCCTACAAGAGAGATTTCAGCACAAACCTGATCTGGCGAACGACCGCCAAACAAGGCGGATACATGTTTCTGCCTCGATTTCTCAAAGCTCGATCGACCAAGGTCCTGGCCAAGGACCAGGACCGAAGCACTTATTTGCTCAATAAAAAAATGCTTGCGGCGGAGGTCGGCATCATCCTGTTTTTAGGAACGCTCGATTATTTCCTCTTGTGCACGCTGCTCAAAAGAACGAAAAAAATAGATCCTTGAGAAAACGAACCGAAACTGCAGCATCCTCATCGATCAAGAACAAGCAGCTTTTGATCGCAAAGGACGATATCTCAACCTTTCGCTGGAACGCTTCAAGCGTTTCGAGCTGATCTCCGGGTATCGATTAACGTTTTACCCGTTTCAAGACCATCAATAATAGGCCGACTGCCGACCCGACAAGGGACAGAATCCTCCGGATGATCGTCATCGAAAACCCAGTTCCCGCGCCCAGCCCGAGGAGCGCAAAAAGGGCGACATTGGTCATTTCCAGCATCCCCAAGGAGGCCGGAATGGCCGGGATCATGAATCCAAAGACGGACAGGGAGACGACTATAAAAGCCTTGAGGGGCGTGACTCCCTCGACGCCCATGAAGACCAGGGTGAAATATATTTCCACGACCCAGAATAGATGGGCGAGGGCGTAGAGGAAGAGGGCCGCAAAAAAAGTCCCTCTGTGGCTGCTGTAGAAATCCGAAATATATTCGTCGGTCTCTTGAATTTTGGGCATGTTTTTCTGGAGGAACTTGAATCGAATCCTTATCTTTCCCAGGGCGTCGATGATCCACAGGAAAAATCCCCGTCTCTGCTTGGCCAGCATGAACAGAATGAACACGCTCAGAAAAGCGATTAAAACCGCCAGGATCGCCTTGGCCCGGAAAGGCATGGGAATGCGTGTCACGGTGATCACCGCCGCAATCACCGCAAAAAAAATGACCGCGGAAATCTCCAAGGTTCTATCGACGACGATGGAGGCCAGACATTTTTTCCGGTTGGACGTGTCGACCATCATGGCCCGGATCGCTTCCCCGCCAAAAAAGGCGCCGGGTGTCAAAAAACTCACGGCATATCCTGCCAGTCGGGCCGAAAAAAGGTTGAGGAACGTGACCTGCTGATCATAGCTTCTGTAAACAATTTTCCAGATCAGCGAGCGCGAAGCCCAGTAGATCATCCGGAGAAGGACCAAGATTAAAAAACTCAGCCATGTCAGTTTCTTGATGTCCTCCCAAATCTGGCTGGGGCCGATTTTGTAGAGGAGAAAAACGAAGAGAGCGACGCCGATCAGCCAAGCCCATTTTAAAACTTTTTTCCGGGTGACCATTGGATTGACGCTGCAATTCCGGGTTCGGAAGGACGGCTCCTCATTCCGAGGATTTTCAAAGCTTCTTTGGGCTAGTCCAAAGGACGGATCATTTTCTAAGCCCAAACGATCATCCCAGGCAGAAAAGGCGCGGTGAGATCGGGATGGCGGGGCAGCACCCGCAGCGTATAGCCATACAGGCCGCTCCCGCAGAGCGTGACGGCGCTCGCCTGATAGAGGTAGGTCCCTTCCCCTTTGGGCCCCACCGGCTGCATCGGCGTGGATTCCGCTTCTATGATTTCTCCGGCCGCATCGACATGTCCCATATAGAGCTCGACGGCCGCTTCATCCGGAGTGAGGGCGCCCAGATACACCTTTGCCTGGACGCGAAACTCTCCACCCACCTGTACGTCCTTGACAGTATCGCCGCCGACCGCTTCCACCCGGACCCGAGGCCAATTTTTTTGGAGACGGGCTTTCCATGCCGCAAGCTCCTTAGCCCGGACCAAGCCATCCGCCGTGAGCTTCGCATAAAGGCCGGCCGCGTGAAGATAATAGCGCTCCGTGTATTCTCCCACCATGCGATGAGTCGTGAAGGTTCGACATAAGGTCTGGATGGACGCCCTCATCCGGCCGATCCAGCGGCGGGGCAGACCGTCGCTGCCGCGATCATAAAAAGCGGGGACCACTTCCTGTTCCAGCAGACCGTACAGGGCTTCGGCCTCGACCTGGTCCTGATAGTTGCTGTCGTCGTATTTCTCCCGCCGTCCGATAGCCCAGCCCACTTCCGGCCGATAAGCCTCGTCCCACCAACCGTCCAGGATGCTCAAGTTGAGGACGCCGTTGGCCGTTGCCTTCATGCCGCTGGTGCCGCTGGCCTCCTGCAGTCGAAGCGGCGTGTTCAGCCACACATCGACTCCCTGAACCAGGTAACGGGCCACGGCCACGTCATAATCCTCGAGGAAGACAAGTCGCCGCCTAAACTCCTGCCGGTGGGCCATCTCCACGATCTGCCGGATCAAACCCTTTCCCGGCTCGTCGCGAGGATGCGCTTTGCCGGCGTAGATGATCTGGACCGGTCGACCCGGTTGGTTAATGATGCGCCCCAGCCGTTCCGGATCGCGCAGGAGCAGCGTCGCCCGTTTATAGGTTGCAAAACGTCTGCCAAAGCCGATCGTCAACGTTTCCGGGTCCAGGACCGCGTCGGCAGCTTCAATGGCAGTTTGAGAAGCACCCCGTCGCTCCAGCTGGCTGCGCAGACGGCGGCGGCTGAAAGCGACCAGCCTCTCCCGGCGGCGCTCGTGAGTCCGCCACAGCTCCTCGCCCGCAATGCGGTCCGCCCCTTGCCATATGGTCTGGTCCGCCACCTCTTCGCGCCAGCGCGGCCCCAGGTAGCGGTCGTACAGCTCCTTCATCTCGCGGGAGATCCACGACTGAAAGTGGACGGCGTTGGTCACGCTGTCGATAGGAATCTCGTCCTCCGGCAGCCCCGGCCAAAGCCCCTGCCACATTTTCCGGCTGACCCTGCCGTGCAGCCGGCTTACACCGTTGCTATGGGCGGCGAGATGAAGAGCGAGGATCGTCATACAGAAAGGCTCTTGGTCGTCATCCGGATTCCGTCGCCCCAGGGCTAGAAAGTCGCGGCGAGAGAGGCCTAAAGCGCGCATATAATCGGCGAAATAGCGGTCCATGAGCGCGGGCGGAAAATAATCGTGTCCCGCAGCTACAGCGGTGTGGGTTGTGAAAACCAGCCCGGCCGAGGCAGCTTCTCGCGCTTCTGCAAACGACAGCCCGCATTTTTCCATGATCCGCCGCGTCCTTTCCAGAGCCAGAAAAGCGGAATGGCCCTCGTTCATGTGATAAACAGTCGGCTCCAAGCCCACGGCTTCCAGAGCCAGATAGCCGCCGAGGCCCAGCAGGATCTCTTGTTTGATCCGCATCTCGATATCGCCGCCGTACAATTGATCGGTGATATCGCGATCTTCAGGCCGGTTGGCCGGGATGTTGGAATCCAGCAAGTAGAGGGGGACGCGGCCCACCTGGGCCCACCAAACCTGGACGATGACCTTCCGGCCAGGCAAAGGCACTTCGACGGTGAGCGGCGCCCCGTCCGGCCGGCGTTTCAAAGTCAAGGGCAGATTGTGAAAGTCGTTGTTTTCGTACACTTCCTGCTGCCATCCGGCCTCGTTGAGATACTGGCGGAAATATCCCTGCTGATAGAGGAGCCCGACGCCGACAAGAGGAACGCCCAAGTCGCTGGCCGACTTGAGGTGATCCCCGGCCAACACCCCCAAGCCTCCGGCAAAAATGGAGAGGCACTCGGTGATGCCGAATTCGGCCGAAAAATAGGCGATGAGAGGCGTTTGAGAAACTCCATGGGCCCGCCGGAACCAAGTCGATTCGGCGGCCATGTAGGCATCGAGGTCCTGGGCGACGCGTTCCAAGTGGGACAGGAAGCCCTCATCGCTGGCTGCGGCTTCGAGCTTCGCCTGATCGATCGTTCCCAGCATGAGGATGGGATTGTGGCCGGTTGTTTCCCACAGGACGCTGTCCAGCCGGCGAAAAAGCTCGATCGTGTCGTGGTGCCAGGCCCAGCGCAGGTTGAGGGCGAGGTCGCGCAGTCGCACGAGGGAAGAAGGAAGCGTCGGGACGGCCATGAATGTTTGGATCGGTTTCATGCAGTTTATCTCCTTACAATCAATTCCAGTCGTCTATTTCTCTAATCCGATTCCTTTCGGAATCCTGGGGAAATCGGCTGTGATTTTTTTGGGGACACCAATAATTGTTCATGTGGCAATAATGGCCCTTGCCCCGAGGATTGCCTTGCAGAAACGGGAATCCGAGGTATTTTCAGACTGACATTTGGGACACTTCATAGCCTTAATGCCCTATCGCGCTGCTGGCTGAAGAATAACACCCTCGGAAAGAGGAGTCAATCGGCAAAGGCGGGATTCACCCCGGCCCGGATGATATGAAAAAGGCTTATTTAATATCGTTTTTCTCAAAGAACTCGATTATCTTGGCCTCGAGCTTTTCTGCCCGGACTATGGCATCCGCCTCCGTCAAGCTCTCTTTAAGTTCTAAGAGTTCCTTTTTAACTTTTTTCATGGCTCCTATAGCATCATCCGCATCCGCGGTTGCATCCAGCCCGAGAGATCCCATCTGGCGCAACGCTCCCAAATACTGACTCTGGGCGGTGCCGAATCGGCTTCCCAGCGCCTTGACCTCTTTTTCTTCTTTAGGGAGCGGCCCGAAGAACTGGGCATAGACGAAATAGCCGACGAGGACCAAGATGATAAGCCAAACGAGTTTTTTCATTTTGCTTCCTTTTCACACGCGTTATTCTTTTTTGCAAAACCAGATTCTGACGGGCGGCGATCCATAATCCGGCGACCTTTTATTTAAGCTCTCGGGCTAGTTATTTACGTTCTAGGGCCAGCCATTCTTTTTCAGCGTCTTCGATCGAAAGGCCGAAGATGGAGGCGAACGTCTTGGCGCCGTCCGCCTGGCCGGAAAAAAGCCAGCGCCGGACGACATCTTTGCCGCGCGTTCGCACGATGTACTCAAGGAAGGAAGCGGCTTCCAGAGAATAAACCTTATATTTCGGATCACGCAAGGTGACGCTACGTCCAAGCAATTCCTTCAAGGGAAGCGTTTTGGCCACGGCCCGGAGATCTCTCACCATATCCTCCGGCGGCGGCAGAAGCCCCCAGTTTCTATGAAAGCCGTGATAATAGAAGGCCCAATCGCCGAGACCTTCCTGCAGGATGGAAGGGATTTGGCGATACCCGGCGAAAAAGGCTTTACGGAGCTCGGCCTCGCCGCCCAGCTCGCGGGCCACAAGAGGCGACGTGTCGAACGACGCCAGGAGAATGACGGCATGGGCCACCTCGTGTTCGAGAACGGCCAGCGAGAGCGCGTTGAGATAAAAGACATCTATACGGCAGGTCAGGCGCCCGGCGCGGTCCACGATCGTTGCGCCAAGAGTGGTGCTGCCATAGCTCTGCTTACGGATGCGTTGGGATGCTTCGTCCTTCCGCGAGGGATGAAGATAAACGGGGATGAGGTCCGGAGCGCTTCCGGATGCAGGGACGAGAAGCCGGCGCGCCGTCTCGAAAGCCGAAGCCAGATCGAGGGCGGCGGCGATCCTGGCGGCGGTGTCGGCCGCATCGCGGCTGATGAGATCACGGTCCTTGTCAGCGGCGCTCCCCGGCCGGATGTAAAGAAGAAGCGGGCCGGCCGTGATGTTGATCCATGGATCTCCAGTCGCGCTCGACGCCCTCTCTTCATAAAATCTGAACATGTCGTTGCCGAAGTCCAGAATATCTTGGCCGGTCAATCCCTTCAACCGGCGCAGGAAATCGGCGCGGCCTTCGGAGCCATAGAGTTCCGCAAGCTTGGTCTTGGGGATGATCGTCTCCGCGTAATCGAGAAGGAGGTTTGTCAAGGGAGCAAAGAGCGGGGCAGAGGCCAGCTCTCCCGCCATTAACCGTTTTAACATCTGTTCACGGGCGGAATCGTCGGCCGCGACCGGGGACGAAAAAAACACCGGGATGGCCAGGGCTAAACAAAGGATGACAATGGAGGTTCGCTTCATGATTAGGACTGTAACCCCCGTGCCACCATGATGTCAATGAGGAACAAGCGGGGACATCCGCCCTTGGCCCGTATATGATCGGGGTCAAACCTACTCATTACGCAAAATTACAAAATCACCAGGGGAACATGCGTAAAGAGTAGGTTTGACCCCGTTGATAGGAAATTCCGGCGCGAGAAACCCATCTTATGGAATCAACACCATCCGCCCGCCCAAATTGACTCTTTTTTTATTTACTGTTATTCTTCAAGCCAGAAAACCAACAGGAATCATGGGGAATGCGTTGCTCCCAATGCCAATTTGAGAATCCCGCGGACACCTCTTTTTGCGGGAAATGCGGCTCCCGGCTCAAAATTCCCGCCGACCTGTCCATCCCTTACACCCTGACAATTCAAAACCGGAGCATAGGCTTCGCCAAGGGGACTCTCATCGCCGGAAAATACCAAATTCTCGAAGAGTTGGGCAGGGGGGGCATGGGAGTCGTCTACAAAGCCGAAGACACGAAGCTCAAGCGGACGATTGCCATTAAATTCTTATCTCCCGACCTCCTGGGCGACCCGGACCATAGGACACGTTTCCTCCGAGAAGCGCAGACGGCATCGGCCCTCAACCATCCTCATATCTGTACGATCCATGAAGTCGGCGAAGAGGAAGGGAAACCGTACATCGCGATGGAATACGTGGCGGGCCTCTCTCTCGGCAACCTTGCCCGATCTAAATTGATGCCGACGGCGGATATTCTGCGCTATGGAGTCCAGATCGCCGGGGCGCTGGAGCACGCCCATGGGCGAGGGATCATTCATCGCGACCTCAAAACGGCCAACGTCATGATCACTCAAGAGAGCGGGGCCAAACTCCTGGATTTCGGCCTGGCCAAGCGCATGGAAAACAAAGAGCTGAGAGATGCAGGGCCTTCCCAAATGCCATTGACCGAAGCGGGATCATTAATGGGCACGATGCATTACCTGGCACCCGAAGTGCTTCGCGGGGAAGCCGCAGCCCCCCAGAGCGACATCTGGGCCCTCGGCGTGATTCTGTACGAGATGGCCGCGGGAAAGCTGCCGTTCAACGGGAAGACCGGCTTCGAGCTCACCTCGGCCATCCTGCGCGATACGCCGGCTCCCCTGCCGCCTCGAATTCCCGCAAGTCTCGCCGCTCTCGCTACCCACTGCCTTGAAAAAGATCCGGGCCGGCGATTTCAGAGCGCGGGCGAGGTTCGAGCTGCTCTTGAGACGATAACGCTTGATGACGCCGCAACACCAGAAGCCTCTTCCACCGGGAATCGGCGCAGGTGGAGGAATAGAATTTTGTTAACTGCCTTCGCCATTGCGGCGCTTGTGATCGGAATGACCTTCATCTTCAAACTAGGCTTCCCGCCAAAAACAAAAGAGCAACAATCCGCTGCCGGCACAGCCGCCCGGTCTTCGCGCGTCCCCGAAGCCAATGAGTATTTCAAAAAAGCGATGATGTTTCTCGAACATCAATTCGACCTCCAGAGGGCCAGGACGATGCTGGAGCGGGCGCTGGAATACGACCCAAAATATGCCGAAGCGCGGGCTTGGTACGGGTTTACTTTTTTCTTGGAGATCGATAGCGGTTACTCGAACGATTCGGGTTTTTTATACAAAGCTGAGGAAGAACTCCGGCGCGCGCTTGAAGATGATCCCAATTCGGCGAGAGCTCATTCGAGCCTTGCGGCTCTTTACTTCTATCAGGGTCGAAAAGAGCTGACGTTGCAAGAAGCCGAAAAAGCCCTCAAAATCGATCCTCAAGAAATGGATGCAAAAACGTGGCTGGCCAACTATCACGCATCGAATGGCGATTATTCCTCCGCCAAGACTTACCTCAACCAACTTATAAAGCAGGACCCGCTGTTTTTCCCAGCCCGGATGAGTCTTGGAGAACTTTATCGCACCGAGGGTGATTACCCGGCGGCGATCCGTGAACAAGAGAAGATCCTGGAACAGGATTCAAAAAATATTTATGCCCTTCAAAAGATTGCCAGGGTGTTTATCGACATGAATGACTTGCGCCAGGCTCGCTCGCGCCTGGAAAGCATCCCCGCAGGAGATCGACAAGGCTACGACATGAATATGAACTGGGCGCTCTTATTGGCTTTGGAGGGAAAGAAAAGCGACGCCCTAAAAAGAATGGATGCCGAGTCTTTAAAATACGCCGCACTAGCTCTCTGGTCGACCCTGCCGGCGGCAGAATTTTATGCCCTCCTGGGTGAACCCCAGAAAGCCCTGGATTGGCTTGAGAGGGCGGTCCGCAGCGGCGATGAGCGGGCGGAGTGGTTTCAACGCGACCCTTTGCTGGCCGGTGTCCGGAGCGATCCCCGCTTCAAGCAAATCATGGATTCGATCGCCTATCGGCGCCAGCAGAGGCATTTGCTTAAAGAAAAGTGATCGGGGTCAAACCTACTCATTACGCAAAATTACAAAATCACCAGGGGAACATGCGTAACGAGTAGGTTTGACCCCAGACAGCTTTTTTCTATTCTAATAAAGCCTTGAGTTTTTCTAAAATTTCTGCGATGCGGCGAGTCGGCAGGCTGCAAATCAGCTCGGCTTTTCTAATCCGCCAGTCGAGGCTCTTCACCTGATCCGACAAAACAACTCCACTCACGGGCAGGCCGGCGGGGATAAGAACTTCAAAAGGATAGCCTTTCATCTGCTTCGTAATCGGACATAAAAGAGCGAGCCCGACCTTTTCATTATAAGCTGCTGGCGTAAGGACGACGGCCGGCCGCCGCCCGGCCTGTTCGTGCCCAGCCTGCGGATTCAGGGCAATCCAGACAACATCGCCGCGCTCAGGGACAAAAGAATCTTGGCCTACCATATTTCTTCGCCCTCCGGTCCCCCGGTTTCCCATTCGTGGTGCTTGTTCTCTTCGGTCACGCCCGAGAGCAACTGCTCCAATGTCCATTTTTGTCCTTCAGCCGGCGTCACCACAAGGGAACCTTCTTTGAGCATCATCTTAACAGACGAATTGTTTTCTAATCCCATCTCATCGACAAAGGCTTTGGGTATTCGCAAGGCCAGGCTGTTCCCCCATTTCTGGACGCGACTTTCCATCGGATGCTCTTATGTATATACAATAAAGATACGTAAATTGTGAATCTTTGTCAATAGAATTATGCGGGACGCCGTAATATGGGCAAGGAGTCAAACCTACCCATTATGCAAAAAAATGCGCAATAAATTGGCTTGAATGGATATGGAAGGTTTGACGCCCGAACGTGACTGAATGTGTAGAAAGAAATTCTTTGAATTTGAAAATGTCACTTTTTCTTTATAGCTTGGTATAAAATAGTAGCTTCTTGAATATAACCCGGGAGATTTTTAAAGGATACAGATATGAAAAAAATCGGGACACATAAGCGGAAAAAATTGAAGCCGTCGCCCTACGATGCCCCAGAACTCTATGACCTCCTGTTCGAGACCCTCGATTTCGATATCCCCTATTGGCTCAAAGTCGCAGGCGAAGCAGAAGGCCCCCTCCTCGAGCTCGGCTGCGGGACCGGGCGCGTCCTTATGCGTCTGCTTGAAGCGGGCGCGGACGCCGACGGGCTCGATTCGAGCGCTCCCATGATCGAACGCTTCCGGGCTAAAGCCCGGGCTAAGGGATGGGAGAACCGCGTAGTCTTGGCCGATATGAGAGAGTTCGCCATGCCGCGCCGCTACGCGCGGATCATCTGTGCTTTTAACGGCTTTGCCCATTGCGAAACGACGGACGATCAGGTCCGAGTCCTCCGACGCTGCCACGACCACCTGGAGCCGGGCGGCGCGCTCACCCTCCACATGTCATACCCCGGCCCCAAGTACTGGGCTGAACCCGACGGCGTTCCGGTTTTCGAAGCAGAGGCGAAGGATCCATCGACCGGCCGGACGATCCAAATGTGGGACACGCGGACGAAAGACCCGGTCGCCCAGATCCAGCGGTCGGAAGTCGAGATCAGGGAGGTCGACGAAGCCGGACAGACGGCCGCCTCCCATTGGTTCGCGACGTCACAACGCTGGGTGTATCGCTTCGAGCTCGAGCTGTTATTCCGCGCGGCCGGATTCGGACGATGGACGATCCTGGGCGGCTTCGATGGCAAGCCTTTGACAGATCCCGAAGACCAGATGATCGCCTGGGCCTGGAGAGGCTAAAGCGCAAGAATGATTTTCATCGATCACCAAAAAGAAATTCCCAACATTTAATTTAAATAGAATATCGCCTCCGAGGAGGTGGAGCATGAGACGCCGTTTTGTCGCTCTAGGTCAATGCTTTTTATGGGCCATCATCTTTTTCCTTACTTCCTGCACGAATTCCGGTGTCGCCCGCAGCGCGGCGGCAAATGAACCAACGGAATTTAGCGCCGGCGGATGCACGAGTATCATGGTCGGCCGCAAGGCCACTGTGGATGGCTCGGTGATCACGTCCCAGACCTGTGACGGACTGTTTCGAACATGGATGACGATCTCCCCGCATCGAAAAAACAAGCCGGACTCGAAGGCCCCCATTTATGCGGGCCGAATGGGAACCAAAGGTCCCTGGGATCAGCGAAAACTGAGAATCCTCGGAGAGATCCCGGAAGTGGCGGAAAGCTATGCGTTTTTGGATACGGCTTATCCATGCCTGAACGAGCATCAGTTGGCGATCGGTGAAACGACCATCTTTCTTAAAGGGCAGCTTCAAAACCGGGAAAAAGGCCTATTCCATATCGAAGAAATCGCCCGGCTGATGCTGGAGCGCTGCCGGACCGCGAGAGAAGCTATTCGGCTTGCGGACGAACTGACCAAACGTTACGGCTACAGCGACTATAATGCAGAATGTTTGACGATCGCCGATCCCAAGGAAGTCTGGCACTTCGAAATCTCCGGGGCTACGACGAAATACGTCGGTGCGGTTTGGGCTGCCGTACGCATTCCGGATGACCATGTTGGAGTTTCTGCGAATATGTCGCGGATAGGAAAACTCGATTTAAGCAATCCCGACTATTTCATGGCTTCGGAAAACATCTTCTCCCTGGCGGAGGAAATGGGCTGGTGGGATCCCCACGCCGGCAAGCCATTCGATTTTGGCCGGGTCTATGGAGGCCCAGGGAAGAGGCTGACAGAGAGGGAGTGGCGTGTGCTCAGCCTCGCGGCGCCATCCTTGCAACTCGATTATAACGCGCTCGAACTTCCCTTTTCCGTCAAGGCGGAACGCAAGATATCGGTCCGGGATGTTATCGAGTGGTTCCGCGATACCTATGAGAACACTCCCTTTGACATCACCCAGAATCTGACGGTCACAGGTAGGGATGGAAAGCAAGTCGTCAGCCCGGTAGTCAGCCCCTGGATGATCAGGGAGACGGCGAAACTGCTCAACACCCTGAAACCGGGATCGGTCTCGCTTCCCTATATGATCCCCAATAACACATGTTCTTACT
>JAPKZH010000564.1 GCA_026393905.1 Candidatus Aminicenantota bacterium | reverse complement strand
GCCTACATCACAGGATATACCTCTTCGACGGAGGCTACTTTTCCGGTGTTGGAGAGTTCAGACCTGAGCTATAACGGCGGTTCCTATGACGCCTTCGTGGCCAAGGTTGACGCCGATGGCACGGTGCTTGATTATTGCGGTTATATCGGCGGATCAGGGAGCGATTTTGGATACGGCATTGCCGTCGATCCTCTGGGAAACGCCTACATCACGGGGTATACCTCATCGTTTGAGGACACTTTTCCGGTCACGGAAGGCCCTGACCTAGCCTCTAACGGCGGCTTTTATGATGCCTTTGTGGCCAAGGTCGATAGTGGAGGCAAGTGGCTCACTTATTGTGGATTTATCGGCGGATCAGGATACGATGTCGGCACCGGCATCGCGGTGGACGGCCGGGGCTTCGCCTACGTCACGGGATATACCTCCTCAACGGAAGATACTTTCCCGGTCAAGGAAGGACCGGACCTAACCCATAACGGGAGCTTTGACGCTTTTGTGGCTAAGGTAAGCTTGTCCGGAACAGCGCTCGTGTATTGCGGGTACGTCGGCGGGTCAGACTCCGATATGGGAATGGGGATTGCGCTGGATGTGGATGATTCGGGGAACACGTACCTGACGGGGAATACCTATTCGCTGCAATCTACCTTTCCGGTAACGGAAGGACCGGATTTTTCCTATAACGGCAGCAGGGATGGCTTCATCGCCAAAATCTATGAAAACTCGATCACCGTGACAGCGCCAAACGGCGGGGAAACCTCTCATGTCGGACTTGATCAGAACATCACCTGGCTGACGGCGGGCAAAGTGGGGAATGTGAGAATCGAGTATTCGACGGATACCGGGACGACCTGGATTGAGATTACGGCTTCGACCGAAAATGACGGCATCTACGCCTGGACCGTGCCCAATGAGGTTTCCGAAACTTGCCTCGTCCGGATCACCGATACGGAAAACGGGGAGCTGACAGATACGAGCGATGCGGTTTTTACAATCACGGATGTTCCGGTCATTATCGTGACCTCGCCCAACGGCGGGGAGAGCTGGGTCGTGGGGTCTTCGCATGATATCACCTGGCTCTCCGCAGGCGGGGTTGGAGACGTGAAAATCGAGTATACGACGGATTACGGTACGACCTGGATCGAGGTTGTCGCCTCGACCGAAAATGACGGGACCTACACTTGGATCGTGCCCGATACGCTCTCCAATGTCTGCCTGGTTCGGATCAGCGAGGCAGAAGATGGGGATCCTGTGGATTCGAGCGACATGATTTTTTCCATCACCGCGACGACGGGCCCTCCTGCTATGACGACGGGCCCTCCTGCTATTAAGAAACGGGGCACCGGATCAGGAGGTCCGAATTGAGACAAGCGTCGACAGCCATTTTCCTCTTGCTGCTCTTCTTCGCCGGCGGAATGTCAACCCTTCGGGCCCAAGACCCTGGAGGAACCATCCAGGGGAAGGTCGTCGATCAAAAGGGCAACTCCATTGCCGGTGCCGTTGTCTATCTATCTTCCCCGGCCATGCTCGGGATGAGGATCTTTGTGGCAGGAAAAACCGGAAGTTTCGACTTCCCCGCCCTGGCACCCGGCACATACACCATTTCTGCGGAAACGCCCGGGTATCAAACCCTCGTCCGTGATCGGATCATCCTTCACGCCGGCATGTCTTTTTTCTTTCCTCTCGAACTGGAGCCATCGGAGCAGGAAGCGGAAGTCGCCGCCCAAGGCCCCGTGCCGTCTCTGGATATGACTTCATCAAAGAGAGCGGCCATCTTAGACCAGTCTCTCGTGCGCCATATTCCCCTGGCCCGGAATTTCGTCGATGTCTTGAACATGGCCCCCGGCGTCATCTCATCCGAATTTCCGGTACGTCAAGAAGTTTCCATCTATGGCGGCACGGTGCGGGACAACGCTTACATCGTGGATGGAGCCAATCTGACCGACATGTTCACTATGGCTCCTCTCCTTAATCTCAGCCTCGACTTGATGGACGAAATCGAAATCATCTCCGCCGGGCAGCAGGCGTCCGAACTTCCCGCGGGAGGCGCCTATGTGAATGTGATCACCAAGTCAGGAGGCAATTCCTTTTCCGGGGAACTGGGCCTTTTTTTCATAAGCGAAGGCTTGAATAAAGATCTGTGGACGGCTTCTCAGATCAAGGACTTGGGCGTGGGCCCGGTGGTGGGCGATAAGAACCTCTTCGATGCGTCCCTAAGCCTGGGCGGTCTCTTCTGGGCCGAACGCGCTTGGTATTTTTTGAACGGCCGATACTTCAAGAAATCCCTGGCCGTCAATTTCGTTGGCCCCTACCAAGACATTCTAGGCAGACAGCACGATACTTACGACTGGTCGCGCCGGGACATGTCAGGATCCTTCAAACTCTCGCTAAGGCCCATCTCCGATGCCAAATTCACAGCCTGGATCAATATGGGTGACGTCTATCAGCCGGTGTACGAAGATCCCTCGGCCCGCCTGACTTACCTCTCTACCAAAATCTTGGATCACGAAAAATCTTTCATTCTTCACGGAATCCTGGACTACACTCTTGGTCCTAACGCTCAAGCCTACGTCGGGGCCGCCTACATCAACAGGAATATTCCCACCCATCTCCAAGGGGAAGCCCTCAGTCTCTCCTGGACCGATGACGCGGGAGACCTCTACGGCCCCCTGAGCGGCGCCGATTACAATTCGGATGTCAAAAGGCAGCGGATTCAGGCCGACGCTTCCCTCCGTGTATTCGCTGAGAACTTCCTCGGAACATCTCATACGTTCAGCGCGGGCGCGGATTTTATCGATTCCACCTCGAACCTTGACTGGTGGAGGCAGGACAACATGCTCTTATACCTGGACAGCCGCAACGCGGGCAATTCCTATTATGAAGACCGCGGGCTTTTGGCCTTCTGGAATTGCGGCTCCGAACAGGGCTCCAGTCTCCCTTCGGGCCGGTCTGAGCAGTTGGGAGTCTACGTGACGGATTCTTTCACAATAGCCAAAAGATTGACCTTCAACCTCGGGCTTCGCTTCGAGCGTTCATGGGGATGGTTTCCTTCCGCCACCAAGACTATATCCGGAAATCCCTTATCGCTCTTCGTCGGGGATTCGCTTCTCAACCCCTATCTCAAGGCCTTCTATTCTGATTACTTCCCCGAAGGTTTCAACCCTTGGGGTCAGTTCGCGATGGCAGAGCTGGGAGGTATCATTTCCTGGAATGCCCTTTCCCCTCGGGCCGGGTTCGCCTTCGATATTTGGGGAAACAATAAAACTGTCTTGAAAGCCTCATACGCCCGCTATGCGGACGCACTCTCTCACCGCTATTTTTTGCCCCTCAACCCTCTCTATCCTCAGAATTTCCCCATCTATTGGTTGGACGCCAACGGTGACGGCCAGCCAGACGTGGAAGATGAGTTCGAACTTTCATCCCTGGATTATCGGTTTCTCTCGGGTTCTTTCGCTCAGAATCGGGTGGCGAGCACAATCAAGGCTCCTGTGACGGAGGATATCTCCGTCGGCCTCGATCATGAACTCGTCAAGGATTTCATTCTCGGTCTCCATTTTATCTCAAGGAAACAGACGAACATCCTTGAAGATGTCCTCTATGCCCCGGACACCGGAGAATATTGGTATGCTCCCGGCCAGGCCGCAACCCAGAAGTACTGGATTCCCTTCACGACCACCGTCCCCGGGACCGATTCCTATCCGAGCCAGACCGTCACGCTTTATGCCAAATCCCTTGAAGCCCCGCCGGTCTTACTGCAGCTGCAAAACGTCCCCGAGCTCGAGCGAAAATATCGGGCCTTGGAATTCGTCTTTAACAAACGCATGTCCCAGGGCTGGCAGCTGGCCGGTTCCCTGGTCCTGAGTAAAACAGAGGGAGACCTCGGCGGTTTCGCCGATGAGACCACGGGCTTCACGGCAGCGGCCAACAGCCCCAACTTTTTTATCAACCGGTATGGGCGTCTGGACACGGACAGGCCTCTGCAGATCAAGCTTATGGGATCGGTGGAACTCCCCTACCAATTCTGGCTCAGCGCCTTTTTCCAATATCAGAGCGGCCGTCCCTGGCAGAGATGGGCACAGATTCTCCCTCCGGCCGACTGGTGTTTAGCCCATAATGTCGAAAGAACTTATTACACCATCAACCTTGAGGCGCCGGGCAGCCGCAGAGAAAAGGCCTGGTCCTCCCTCGACTTGAGGCTGGAAAAGGAATGGAAATTTTCTGCTTCGGGCAAAGTGGGATTGTTTATCGATGTCACCAATCTGCTGGACTTCACAGCCTCGTTGGTCGGGTTGAATGATATCGACCGCTGGGAACCGGCTGCCGAGGGAGCGGGGCAGCCCGGCGAGAAGGTTCTGCGGCCCGATTACCAGCTCACGAGCGCCCTCTACGGCAAACGGACGTTCCGCCTCGGACTCAGGCTGGATTTTTAAAAGCCGCCAGGTGATCCTCCAGCAGCCGGCGGGCGATCAGGATCACGGCCGGCATCAGCGCGTCCCCGACAAGATCCATTCCTTTGATCGGCTTGGCAAAAGAAATGTGGACATGGGTCTGGATGCTTCGCGGTAAGACCATCTGCCGGCTGATCTGAAGGACTTCCGCCAGCTTCTGCCGCGTCGGGGCGGTTTTCCGGATTCGAACGATGGGACTGTGGACGAACTTCGGCAGCAGCACGCCGCTCGAAATCGCCACCTGAAGCCAGGTTTCCGGAACTTTGCGCAGCATGATTTCAATGCTGCGGGACCAGTCTTGAATGGCTTCGGCTGCGCCCGGTCCCAGTTCCGGGTCGGGTTCCACATCACCATGAGCAAAAGTCAGCAGGGCTCCACCTCTTTGGAGATGATCCATCGAAGCCCGCAGGGCCGTCATGCGGCCGGCGGCATCCGGCGGGACATAGATGAAGTATTGGCGGGCGATGGGAAAGGCTCGGGTGAATGGAACATCCGAAAGAACGACTTTCAGGTCTTTCCTGGGGATTAAGGACATGATGGCCACGGAATCAAATGCACCGGGGTGGTTGGAGGCCACCAGCAGAGGTCCGTCGACAGGGATATTTTCTATTCCTCGACCGGTAGCCTTGACCGAAAGATCAGGCAAGATCCGGCGGGCGCCGCCGGTTAATCCCGAAGATCCGACTTCTCTATCCACACAGGCAGCGATCCGGCCGAATCGTCCGGCCGGATACCTGAATAAAGGCCCCAGCCATCGGCGCATCGCGCCGCTGCGCGAGACGCCGAGGGCATAACAGATTTCGTCGATAATTTTTTCTCGATAAACGGAAGCTTGTTCCGGCTCTGATGATCGGTTCACGGCTTTAGGAATCATGAATTCCGCAGGGCCGGCCCTCCTTCAGACCAGCCCAAACGGGTCGGGGAGATCGTCCGGCGGGACTTCGAGCTTTTCGGGATTCTCGACCAAATCGGTCAGGAGGGCGATGGTCGTCGCATAATAGACGCCGTCGGTGATGCGTTCATCGAGGCTGAATTTCATATCTATGACGTCTTGCGCTTCGAGCTCGCCGTGATCATTGACGACCGGCTCCTTCTTTCGTTTGCCGACAACGACGAAGAACGGCGCGTTCCCCCATTCAAACATGTGGTGGAAAACGGAGTCGAGGCCGATGCTGCCGAGGTTGGCAAGATAGACGCTGGTGTATAGAGCGTCCCCCTTGATGAACGACCCCGGAAGCCAGCCAAAGTAGTCGAGGGTCCGCGCCGCCCAAAAAATGAGGCGGGTAGCGGTCCGGGGCAGCTTGGTGACGAAGTCGCTCATCTTTTCATCCGACGAGGAGCTGCTCCGTTTGGTCGCCTGTACGGCGGGAGCGACGCGCTCGACTACGTCGGCGATCGTGGAACGCGGGTCGAAGCTGATTTTGACGTTGGTCTCGCTCGCTTGTTCGCTGAGCTCCCGCTTCACGACGAACGACAGGTCGATGGATCGACGCTGGTAAATGCGACGGCCGACGACAAAGCGATTGGCATCCGGCCTCAAGGCCAATGTCCGCACGCCCGCCGCTAAGACGATATGGAAGAGCGTGATTTTTTTCTCCCGGCCTGCATTAGCCCGATCGAGCCAGGCTAGGGCATGTCCGATCTTCACCCGCTGGGGATAATAGATCGTCGATTCGGTACGCGTCCGCATGATAAAAGGGAATATCTTGCGAAAACCCGGCAGCTTTCGCAACAAGACTCCATCACTTCGATCGCCTATGGCCATGATGCCCTCCCCTTATCTTTTTGGGGGCCGGGATATGAACGGAACGTCGTCCCGGACATAAACCACGCCCGGCGCCCTGAGCAGGCTTTGAAGCTCCTCGTCGGCAAGATCGTCCTTGATTTCGACGGAGATATGCTTCGCCAGGTAAAGCTTCCTGTTGATCGAGTCGATGAGGCCGGCGATC
>JAPKZH010000447.1 GCA_026393905.1 Candidatus Aminicenantota bacterium | reverse complement strand
CATAGATAAAAACGGCAAAGAGGTCTTTCGCCACGTCGGACTGTTTCCCAAAGATGAGCTTGTCGCGTTCCTGAAAAAACAGGGCGTCGACTAATAAAGAAAAGGGGGCCATGGAAAGCTTGTTCGGAGACGTCGCCCAGCTTATCCAGCACAACCCTTGGCTGGCGATCGTTGCCGTCTTTCTCGGCGGAGTCATGACCGCGTCCAATCCGTGCGTTTTAGCCATGATACCGCTGATCATCGGTCTCGTCGCCGGCAGGCAAGGAACGGCGTCCCTGAAAAAGATGTTTTTCTTCTCCCTGTTTTTCGTCCTCGGACTGGCCGTGACATTCACGGGGCTTGGCTTGATATCGGCGCTCATGGGCCGCATGTTCGGCGATATCGGGCGATTTTGGAAATACGCCGTGGCCATCGTCTGCCTGGTCATGGGCGCCCATTTGCTGGGGGCTTTCAAGTTTAATTTCGCCGTGCCAAAATCTTTCGGCAAAATCCGGGAAGGAGGGCTCGGAGCCTTTCTTCTAGGCTTATTGTTCGGCGTCGTTTCCACGCCTTGCGCGGTCCCTGTTCTTGCCGTCCTGATAGCATTGGTCGCCAACAAGGGGAATGTCGTTTACGGGGGTTTCTTGCTGTTCATCTACGCTTTGGGACATTCGCTGCTCATATTGATCGCCGGGACATCCATGGGCGCCGCCAAACGATTGATCGAATCCAAAGGCCTTAACAAGGCCAACCGGATTCTCCAAAAAGCCGCTGGCATCATCATTATCTTGATCGGAATCTATTTTATAGTTTAAGGATAACGCGTAAAACATCAGTGAAGAGGAGACCCGGCTTGACCGAACACTCCGGCAAAAGACTTTCATTTCTTGACCGCTATTTGACCCTCTGGATCTTTTCCGCCATGGCCCTGGGGGTCGCCCTGGGATATTTCGTCCCGGCAGTCGTCGGGTTCATCAACAAATTCCAGTCCGGCACGACCAATATCCCGATCGCCATCGGTCTCATCCTGATGATGTATCCGCCCCTGGCCAAGGTGAAATACGAGGAGCTGGGGGACGTTTTTCGCAACGTCAAGATCCTAACGCTTTCCCTCGTCCAGAACTGGATCATCGGCCCAATCCTGATGTTCGCTCTGGCCGTAATCTTCCTCCGCGGCTATCCCCATTACATGTACGGCCTAATCATGATCGGCCTGGCCCGCTGCATCGCCATGGTCATTGTCTGGAACGAGCTGGCCAAGGGCGACACTGAATACGCGGCCGGCCTGGTCGCCTTCAACTCCATCTTCCAGGTCCTCTTCTTCTCGGTCTACGCCTACGTCTTCATCACTATCCTTCCGACCTGGCTCGGACTCAAAGGCACGGCCGTCAACGTGACCATCGGTCAGATCGCAAAAAGCGTGTTTATCTACCTGGGGATCCCGTTCATCGCCGGCGTCGTCACCCGCTTCACCATGCTTAAGCTCAAGGGAAAAATCTGGTATGAGCAGAAATTCATTCCCCGCATCAGCCCGATCACCCTCATCGCCCTTCTCTTTACGATCATCGTCATGTTCTCGCTCAAGGGCGAATTCATCGTCAAGATTCCGCTCGACGTCCTCCGCATCGCGGTTCCCCTCTTTCTTTACTTTGTCATCATGTTCCTCGTGTCGTTCTACATGGGCCGGAAGGTAGGCGCGGATTATTCCAAGACGGCGACGCTGTCCTTCACGGCGGCCAGCAATAACTTCGAGTTAGCCATTGCCGTGGCCGTGGCCGTCTTCGGCATTAACTCCGGCGAAGCTTTTGCCGCAGTCATCGGACCCCTGATCGAGGTGCCGGTCATGATCGGCCTGGTCAACGTGGCCCTCTATTTCCAGCGCCGTTATTTCGCTAAACCGGCCGGATCATAAAGGGCGATGTCGAGCCGCTGTTCTAAAAAAGGCCGGTCTGCGGCGGATGCAGCCTCCTGGAGAAAAACGAAGAGGATTGCTATGGGAACAC
>JAPKZH010000391.1 GCA_026393905.1 Candidatus Aminicenantota bacterium | reverse complement strand
CGTCCAAGAGGCCAAGGCCAAGTTGCAGGCGGGGATCAATACCTGGGACTTGGAGCTTCTCAAAACGGCCCGGAACCAGTTCATCAACTGTCTCCTGAAAGCCAAAACGGAAAACGCCTCTATCCTTTACCACATCGCGCTCACGGATTACAGGTTGATCACTTTCTATCTCTCATCTTCGAATAACCCGGAAGCGGAGAAATCCCTCGCCGAGGCCCAGAAGTATCTTGAAAAAGCCATGGCTGCGGATCCTTCTTTCGGAGAAGCGGATGCTCTCTATGCGTGTCTTCTAGGGTTCGAAATCGCCCTTCACCCGGAAAAAGCGATGACCCTGGGCATGTCCAGTTTTGGATATTTTTCCAAAGGTTTTGAGAAAGACCCGGAGAACCCGAGGATCCATCTTCTGAAAGGGATTTCCCTCTTCTATACGCCGGAAGCTTATGGCGGCGGGGCGGACAACGCCATGGCGTCCCTCAACAAGGCGGTTGGGCTCTTTGAGAAAGACGTCGTCAAGGACCCGCTCAAGCCGTCGTGGGGAAAAGAAGAAGCCTATACCTACCTGGGCCTGGCTTATAAGCAGAAAAAAGATTATGGAAAAGCCAAAGAGATGCTGAAAAAAGCCCTGGAGGTCAATCCCGAATTCGGCCTGGCCATGAAGGAACTCAGCGGCCTGGAAAAGAGCTAACCATAAAGACCATGAAAAGAGCCTCCTTCCTGCTGATAGTGCTGCTTATCTTCGGCCTCCTCTGCTCTGGATACGCCCAAGATATGGTGACAATCGAAGGAAAAATCTTTGACCGAGAGACAAAGGACCCTCTCCCGGCCTATGTGATGCTGGAGGCTGCGGGCACGGGGATCACGGCCGATGCCAACGGATCCTTTAAGCTCAGGGTCAAGCTGCCCAAAGATGCCAAAACAGCCAAGCTCTCGGTTTGGCTCATCGGCTTTAAGAAAAAGGAAGTTGAGGCCAAAATCGGGGAATTTCTTTCCATCGCCCTGGATCTCGAGCCCTTGTCCGTCCATGAGATCGTCGTCAGCGCGGACAGCGTCGTCTCCGACGATAAGAACCAGAAAACGGTTACCCTGAACAAAATGGACATCTACACGCTTCCCGGAACGTCCGCCGACCCCGTTCATGCCAGCCAGGTCTTACCCGGGGTGAATGCGCTGCCCGATACGTCGAGCCTCATCATCCGCGGCGGCGCTCCCGACGAAGTCGGCTATTTTTTCGACGGCATCGAGATCCGCCATCCCTTTCTGAGCGAGACGATGCACGAAAGCTATTTCAGCATTTTCGACAATCAAGTCGTGGAGAATTTCAATATTTCGACGAGCGGCTTTCATCCCAAATACGGCGATGCGCTGTCCGGCGTCATGGACATTTCGGCCAAAGACACGATGGCCAAGGGCGAGGGAGGCCTCGGGCTCTCCGTCCTGGGGTTGAACAGCTATATCGGTTGGCCCCTGACCGATGATGTCGGCTTCGTCGGCAGCTACGACCGGGGCTATTCCGATCTGTTGACAAAGCTCAACAGCCGGGGCGGAGACCATAAATTCCGGACCGAGCATGCCTTCGGCAAGTTCATCGTCCGGGCCAATGCCTCCAACTTGATCAGGATCTACGGGCTGTCCGACAGATATGTCTATTCTCAAGAGCATTCGTTCGGCGCCGATTCCAAAAACACGATGGCGGCCGCTTCCTGGACTTTGATGCCGAGCCGGAATTTCGTGTCCAAAGTGCTCTTGTCCGGGACCCGCTACGATGTCGCCTTGGATATCGAGGATTCTCTGCGGATCAAACAGAAAGACGATATCCTCCAAGCGAGGTGGGAAGGCCTGTGGGATCTCGAGCGGCATTTTTTGGAGTTCGGCGCAGATATCCAGTCGCGCAGGATGGAAACCTCCCTTTTTGATCAAGATCAGCGAATTTATCAAACCCGGGGGACGAGGCTCGGACTCTATCTCAACGATAAGTTCCGGATCTCGGACCATATCTTCATGAATCTGGGAGGAAGAATCGTTTCTCTCGATCTTGTCAAGACCGGATGGAATTTTGACCCGCGGGTTTCGATGGCCTGGCTCTTGACGCGAAACGACATCCTCAGGGTTTCAGCGGGGGCCTATCATCAGTTTGGAGATTATTTTATCCTGACCAAAAATCCAGACCTTCGGCCCAAGACGGCCGTCCACTTTGCCTTGAGCTATGACCACGTCCAGGAAGAAACAGAGCTTCGAGCCACCGTCTACGACAAGGAATACCGGCATCTTTTTCTCAACCAGTCCGATGGCCTTGTCGGCGATAAGGGCCGCGGCTACGCCCGCGGGGCCGAGTTTTTTCTCAAAAAAATGGACAAGCGGTACGATGCCATTTTCGTCTACAACTACCTCCATTCCCGGCGACAGGAAAATGACGCCGCCTCGCTCGCGCCCTCTCCCTACGAAATCAACCATTCCCTGACCGGCATCTTCAAGTGGAAATGGCAAACCTGGTCCGTCGGATTCAGGTATTCCTATGCCTCGGGCCGGCCATTTACGCCGCTTGCCGGAAGAGAGTGGGATTTCCAAAGCGAGGCGTTCGTTCCGGTCTGGGGAGCGCCTTATAGCGAGCGCTATCCTTTCTATCAAAGGATGGATATCAACGGAAGCAAAACCCTGAATATCTTCAACAGACTCGTGGTCCTCTATTTCGGCATCACCAACCTGCTGGACAACAACAACATCCTGCGGGTCGAATACGCGGATGATTATTCCGGCCGAAAGGACCAGCCGTCGATCTTCGGCCGGAGTTTTTTTGCCGGGATCTACATTCCGTTTTTCTAAGAAGGCAGCTCCCAAAATTCCTATCCCAGATCTGGACCGTCTCTAAAGCATCGGGCTCATCTTTTTTAACCAATTCTTAACATACTCTTTACAAAACCATAACAACTCCCGTCCACAAAGCGACTAGATTATTCCTGGGTGACAGAAATGAAAGGTCCAGAAAAAGTTCTTTGTACCGGGGCTGCCGGCTTTATCGGAAATCACCTCGTTCATGCCCTCCGGCAAAGGAATTTCCAGCTGACCTGCCTTGTTCATCCGGCCGAAGAGGCCGGCCGGCTCAAGGACCTGGACGCGACCATCATCCGAGCCGATCTTGAAGACAAAAGATCTCTTCTGAACGCCTGGTCGGACTATACCTACGTCTATCACCTTGCCGCGTTGAAGACGAGCCCCTTTCCCGAGAAGTTTTACCGCGTCAACCTTCTCGGGACGAAAAATCTGGTTGACGTGATCCTGGAATCGGGCGTCCTGCCCAAGCGCTTTCTTTTCACCTCGAGCATCGCCGCCGTCGGGCCTTCTCCCAAGGGCTCTTCACTGAACGAGGAATCCCCCTGCCAACCGGTCAGTCACTATGGGAAAAGCAAGCTGCTGGCCGAACAGCTCCTTCGTTCGGTCGGCGACCGCCTGCCCGTGACCGTTGTCCGTCTTCCCCTGGTCTATGGACCTCAAAGCCTCGCCGGACTTTATGCTTTTTTCAGGAGCATCAACAAACACTACTGCATCAGTTTCGGACGCGTGGAAGCGTGTCTGGGCTATGTGGAGGACGTCGTCCGGGGGATCATTTTGGCCGCCGAAAGCCCGGCGACCATCGGCCGGACCTATTTTTTGGGCGAAGACAAGGTCTATTCCTCGGCAGAGATCATCCAGACGATCGAAGACGCCCTGGGAAAGAGAGCCGTCAAGATGAAAGTCCCCTACCCCCTTGTTTATTGTCTAGCGTTAGTCGTGGAATCCTATGCGAAAATCACCAAGACCTCGCCGGTCGCGACGAGAGAAATGATGAGAGAATGCATGAAACACCGGTATTGGCAGGCGACCATGAAAAAGGCACGATCGGATTTTGGGTTCGAGGCCGAAGTGGGATTGGCCCGCGGGACACGGATGACCGCTGCCTGGTATCGACGAGAGGGCTTGATCTGATCCTGGTGTTGGAAGTTCCATAAAAGCAGACGCCGGCCCGATGGGAAATAGGGCCTCCTTATCCCGGTAAGGAGACCTATGCCCTCTGCCGCTGCGGCCGATCCGGCAACAAGCCGTTTTGCGATGGGACGCATGTGACGATCGGCTTCAAGGCGGATGAAGAAAAAGACGAAAAATAAATAGCCTTGGCAGCCCAGGTTGCGCCGTCCTGGAGCGATCCGTATTACAAACTGGGACATGCCTATTTGAACGAAGCGGATTACGAGAAGGCCCAAGAAACCTTTAAAAAGTTCCTGACCCTGGAGTCCAACAGCACGCGCGCGGCCAAAGTGAAGAAAACCCTCGAAGACCTGGAAAAGATTAGAAAACGGTGTCCTTGAGCTTGACCGGGATGAGAATCCGCTCGCGCTAGAGATCGTAGTAGGGAGCCTTGCCCGCTCGCTCGAGGATCATCCCCAGCACGATAAAATTCGTGTCGGAGTATTTCCCACCCTTGGCTGGGGGTGAAGGGCGGGATCAAATCGAGAATGTAGGAAACCCGCTCTTCCGTCCGCTAATGGCCGGCGTCAAGGAAACCGCTTTTTCTTTAGTTTGACTTTAGGCTCTGCCGGATGGTACCTATATAGATTACTAAGTTTCGCCGGGAGGGCAAAATGCGAATGCCAAAATTTCACGATCATCGACTTGTCATTTGTTTGTCCGGATTTCTTTTAGTCTTGTTGATGGCGCCTCCGGAAAAAGGAGCCGTCCCCGACGGGCCGCTGCTCCTTCAGCGTCCTGCGCTTTCGCAGACGAACATCGTGTTTGTGTTCGCCGGAGACCTGTGGAGCGTGGCGCGCGCGGGCGGAGAAGCGAAGCGGCTGACGTCGAGCCCCGGCTTCGAGTCCAACCCCGTCTTTTCCCCCGACGGCTCCCTGATTGCGTTCACGGGCGAGTATGACGGCAACGTCGACGTATTTATCATACCCGCCGGCGGCGGCGTCCCGAAGCGCCTCACTTGGCACCCCGCTTCCGACACCGTGCTCGGCTGGACGCCCGACGGCAAACGCGTCCTATTTACATCCGGACGCAACGCCTACTCCCGGTTTAGTGAGTTGTACACGGTCGGCCTCGACGGCGGCCTCGAGGAGAAGCTTCCGCTCCCCATGGGCTTTGAAGCCGTTTACTCTTCCGACGGAAGCCGCATCGCCTACGTCCCGATGGCCCGCGCCTTCATCGCCTGGAAGCGGTACCGCGGCGGCCGGACCACTCCGATCTGGATCGCCAACCTCGCCGATTCCCGCATCGAGAAGCTGCCGCGCGAGAACTCCAATGACTTCAATCCGATGTGGGTCGGGGACAATGTGTATTTCCTGTCCGACCGCAACGGTGCCGTGTCGCTCTTCGCCTACGATACGAAGTCGAAAAAGGTCTCTCCGGTCATCGAGAACAACGGCTTGGACCTCAAGTCCGCTTCCGCCGGACCGGGCGCCATCGTCTATGAGCAGTTCGGCAGCCTCAACCTTTATGACCTGAAGACCGGAAGGACCGCCCGCGTCCCCGTGACCGTAAACGGCGACTTTCCGGACGTGCGCGAGAAGTTCGTGAACGTGGGCGACCGCCTGATAAACGCCGGGCTTTCGCCCAACGGCAGCCGGGCCGTTTTCGAGGCCCGCGGCGAGATCATCACCGTCCCCGCCGAGAAGGGCGATCCCCGCAACCTCACCCTGACGACGGGCGTCATGGAGCGCGACCCGGCCTGGTCGCCCGATGGTAAAACGATCGCCTACTTCTCCGATGAGTCGGGCGAGTATAGACTTCACCTCAAACCCCAGGCCGGAGCCGGGCAGACCGTCAAGATTGCCCTCGACGAGAAACCCTCGTTCTACTTCAATCCGATCTGGTCGCCCGATTCCAAAAAGATCGCCTTCACGGATTGCCATCTGACACTCTGGTACGTAGACGCCGTCGAAAAGAAGCCCGTCCGCGTGGACAAGGAGCGCTTCTTGGCCGGCAGAGGAGGCCTCGTCCCGGCCTGGTCGCCCGACTCCAAGTGGCTGGCCTATACGAAGGGTCTGCAGAACCATATGGGCGCTGTTTTCCTGTATTCGGTTGAGAGCGGCACGAGCCGGCAGGTTACCGACGGGATGAGCGACGCCCTGTCTCCTGTCTTCGACGCCGACGGAAAGTATCTCTATTTTGCAGCCAGCACCGACTCGGGCCAATCGCTCCAGCCCGATATCCACAGCTTCAGCCGGCCGGTGACGAGGGCGATCTACCTAGCCGTGCTGGCCAAGGACGAGCCTTCGCCCTTCGCGCCGGAGAGCGACGAGGAAAAGGGGACGGAGGAGAAGAAGGGAGAAGAAAAGAAACCGGAAGACGGGAAAGCGGCCGACCAGAAAATAGCTGATAAAAAGGACGAAGCAAAGAAGGCGGGCGAAGCGAAGGCCGAAGATAAAAAGGCCGAAGAGAAAAAATCGGGCGAAGCCGCAAAAAGCCCGGCGGCTGGCCCCGGAGCAAGCCTGAGCGCCGGTCCCAAGGCCGTGACGGTCAAAATCGACTTCGACGGCATCCTCCAGCGCGTCCTGGCCATCCCGATGCCGGCCCGTAATTATGTAGGACTGCTGACCGGCAAAGCCGGCACACTCCTGGCCTTCGAGTCCGCGGCTTTTCTACCCGGCGTCGCCGCAGCTCCCGGCAGCACCATCCATCGGTATGACCTCAAAGCCCGCCGCGCCGATGTCGTGGTCAGCGGAATAGGCTTCTTCGACATCGCCCGGAATGGCGAGAAATACCTGTATAGCCAAGGAAACCGCTGGTACATTGCCGCTCTGCGGCCGATGCCCCCGGCCGGGGCGCCCGCCGGCCCGCCGTCCCCCCCGTCGGCGTCCGGCGCTAACGCCTTGGCCACAGATGCCATCCAGATCCGGGTCAATCCGCGTGACGAGTGGCGCCAGATGTACCACGAGGCGTGGCGGGTCGAGCGCGAATTCCTCTATGATCCCAACGCCCACGGTTATGACTTGGCCGCGGCGGAGAAGAGATATGCGCCCTACCTCGAAAACATCGTTTCGCGCAACGACCTGAACTATCTCTTCGCCGAAATGTTGGGCGGGATTGAGATCGGCCACCTGGGAGTGGGCGGCGGGGACATCCCCTCCGTCAACCGCGTTCCGGCCGGTTTGCTTGGCGCAGACTTCAAGATTGAGAACGGCCGCTATCGCTTCACCCGTATCTACAACGGCGAGAACTGGAACCCGGGGCTGCGAGCCCCTCTGACCCAGCCGGGGGTCAATGTGGCCGTAGGAGATTACCTGCTGGCGGTGAACAACCGAGAAGTATCAGGACGCGACAATTTCTATCGCTTTTTTGAGAATACGGCCGGGAAGCAGGTGCTTCTCAAAGTCGGACCGACCCCCGACGGCAAGGGAAGCCGGGAGGCGACGGTTGTGCCGGTATCGAGTGAAACAGCTCTCCGCAATTACGCCTGGATCGAGGACAACCGCCGCTACGTGGACAAGATCACGGGCGGACGAGTGGCCTATGTCTACATGCCCGACACGTCCATTGGCGGCTACACCAACTTCAACCGCTATTTCTTTTCCCAGGTGGGGAAGGACGCCGTGATCGTCGACGAACGGTTCAACGGCGGCGGGAACTTGGCCACCGACATCATTGAGTTCCTGCAGCGGAGGCTTCTGAGCCTTGTGGCGACACGCGACGGCGAGGATGAGGTCCAGCCGCAAGGCGCCATCTTCGGCCCTAAAGTGATGCTCATCAACGAATTCGCAGGCTCGGGCGGCGACGCCATGCCCTACTACTTTAAGGCGGCCGGGGTCGGGCCGTTAATCGGCAAGACGACATGGGGTGGATTGGTTGGGAGGGCCGGCGCCCCGCAGCTCATGGACGGCGGGATTGCTACGGCGCCCAGCTCGGGTGTTTGGAGCCCGAAAGCCGGGTGGATCGCCGAAAACATAGGCGTTGCTCCGGATATTGAAGTGGAGCATGATCCGGCTCTGGTGCGCCAGGGGAAGGACCCGCAGCTCGACAAGGCCATCGAAGTCGTCATGTCCGAGCTGGCCAAGAACCCACCCCAGCAACCCAAACGCCCCGCTTTTCCAAATCATTACAAGAAGTAAGGCGGAGAGGCGTATCGGCTTAGACAGGGAGATGGCCTGTCCCGAAAAAGGTTTTGAATCTGTCTCGAGAACAATATTGGCTGTGGCCAAGGCCCCGCCCTCAAAACAAATTTTTCGCGTTAATCTTGTAAACGGTCTTCCTCAAGGAAAGCCCCAATTGGATGGATTCCAGGATGCCGGCATTGAACGCGGTAAATGAGCGGTGACCATAGGACAAGAAAAATATCAACTTGAAAAGCGGATTGGCAGGCCAATGGATCAAGACCTTGACCAGCGGGAAGAGGAAGGGAAATTTCACAGCGAGATAAAATAATTTGTGCAGATTCTCCAAGGGCCGCTTGTTTTCTAACCTCATGGGCGATTCTTCAAACATCGTCGGGAGGTCGTCGGGATTGAAATCCGCCCGGATGAGCCCGCTTTCCCGGCAATCGTCGAAGAGTTTCGTCCTCGGGTAAGGCTGCAAGATCGAACACGTCGGAATATCGGTTTTGATGTCGATGTTGATCTGGACCGTGCTCAAGGCTTCTTCCAGAGTCTCTGTGGGGGAGCCTACCATATTATAGGTGCCAAATTTGATCTTGGCCTTGTCCAAAAGCCCGGCCAGGCGATGAATATCTTCATTGCTGATGTTTTTTTGAAGGATGCCGTTTCTGATGCGTTCCGACCCTGATTCGATGCCGAAATAGGCCGAGTGACAACCGGCTTCTTTGGCCAGCCGGATGGTCTCTTCATCCAACTCGTCCGCTCTCAAGAGGAATGTCCAGGGCAATCCAATCTCTTTTTTGTAAAGCTCGGCGAACTGTTTGAACCAGCTTGTGCTGACAGCGAATGAATCATCCGAGAACCTGACCGTCCGACAGGGGTAGCGGCCCAGAACATCCTGGATTTCCTCGATCACTTTTTCCGGCTTCCTCATCCTGACAAATCGTCCTTTGCCGCGATACATCTCTTGGATCGTCTGGTTGTAACAGAACGTGCAGTGGAAAGGACAACCCCGACCGGCCAAAAATTTCTTGGTCGAGAGGTTTCTCAGGAATGGATATTTATAATAGAGCGTCCGGTCGGCAAAGGGGATCTCGTCGAGATCGTCGGGAAGGAGTCGGAGCGGATTCTGGTTGTTTTTTGTCCAGATGTTCGGGATATGCTCCGTGTCCTCGCCTTTCTCCAAAGCCCGGACAAGATCCAGCATGGCCTGTTCGCCTTCTCCAAGACAAATATAATCCAGATAAGGGCTGTTGATGACTTCTGGAAAAAACGTGGGATGGGGGCCGCCCATCACAACCGGGATCCCCAATTTTTCCTTAACTTCCTTGGCTCGATCCAGATACCATTGATGACCCGAGCTCATGCAGGACAAGGCTAAGACTTGAGCCTCTTTCATTTCATGGAAGTATGTCCTGTTCTTGGGAATGATCAGATCCACTCGATGCCCGGCCTTCTTCAAGACGGCAGAAATGTACATCGGGCCAAAATATTCAAACATGACATCCTGCAGAAAGACGACGTTCATTGGATCCGTTTGATCAACGCCGCTCTTGGGAGCCGACGGATTCTTAAAGAAACGAAAATTATAGGCGGATTGCCTGACGGATGCAACGTCTCCCGAATGACCTGCGGGCCGTCTGGATGGTTGACTGAATGATCAAAAGCTTGTCTCATCGCCAGATTTGGGTTTATGATGGTTGTTGTCAAACCATGTCCTGCGTCCAATGAATCGAAAACGATAGGTTCAGTCCTCTAAGATATCAAACAAAAGAGGAGGTCTTAACAATTTCCCAATCACGTTTCAATTTAATCCTGGATAAACTTGCTTATGCCAGAAATACAAGAAAAGCAAAAAAAATATCGCACCGCTATAGAGGATACATCCTTCAAGGCGACAAAATCATCGATATCGGCCTAGGCAATGGTTTGAACGCCCTCCATGTCCAGAAAGACTATGGCGCGGACCTCGTCGGAATCGATATCATCGATTATAACAGGTCACCGATCCCATTGATTTTATTTGATGGAAAGAGCATCCCGTTTATGGACAATGAATTTGACATCGCCCTTGTGACCGGAGTGTTCCATCATTGTGATAATCCCAACCGCATCTTTGAAGAAGCGATTCGAGTGGCCCGCAGAGTCATGATCCTTGAAGATATCTACACATCAAAAAACCATTTGCGGATCATTAAGCTCTATGATTATTTATTGAATTTCAGGTATGGTGTCAATGTGCCGTTTCATTTCAAGAAACATAGGGATTGGATGAACCTATTCAGGGAGCACGGGCTAAAAATTATTACGGCCGAGCGGTATATGGGTAAACAATTCTACAGCCCGATGCGAACCATGTTTTACGTCGTTGATAAATGATCCGGTCGACGTCCCGCATCGTCAGGTGGCCTTGACGATCGCCAAGATGCTGCGCCTCTTTCGGCCGCCTTCAAAACAGCTTGCGGGCTTCCATATAGAACCGTTTTTCCCAGGCCTCTCCCATGGAGAATGTCTTGCGGGGGAGGACGCCGTCCAGGATAACCGTCTTGAACAGGTCGGTCTTTCCCATGGCCGGCAGGTAAAGCCCCATGTTCCCGGATTTCTTCCCGAGCTGGGAGACGGGTTCCGTGCCGTGGACATAATCGATTTCTCCGGCGCCCTTGTTTTTCATGAAGGCATCGAGGAACGGCTGAAGCGTCCCGACAGGAAGGTTGGATTCAGGCTGTTTGACTTCGACGATGCCGAAGCCGGAGGCCGTGATAACCCCGATTTTGTGAGAACCTTCTTTTTGCCCATCGACCTCGGCCTTCATCTCGTCAAGGCCTGCCGAGGCCGTATAGGTGCATCGTCCTTTAAAATAGGAGTACATTTCCTGGACAACATCCTTGCCCGTGGCGACCTCGAAGAGGACACGGTGGATGGGCTCGAAAATCAAGGCATCATCATGAAGATTGACGAGCTCGACAAGGGCGTAGCGAAGAGGAGAATTCAAGACCTTGGCTTTGTCCGGAGCATTTTCCTTGGCCTTCTCCCAGATGGTCTTGGCCGTTGCCAGCGAGTGGTTGCCGTCTCCCATGGCAAAGAGCAGGACGGGAGTCCCCGGTCTCACACCGTATCTTTTCGAGAAATTCGCGGAGTAGACCAACATTTTCAGGTTGTTGAGAATGCCGGCCTCGAGCGTTTGATCCTTGATCCTGTAGCCCGTGAGGTGGCCTGAGCCCATCATGAGCTCAAAATCATAGAGTTTTTCAAGCCGGTCTTTGTTCTGGGTCAGGGGACCGATGACCGTATTGTCCGGGTCGTCGATCAGGACCATGATGTGAGGCAGCTCGATGGGCGCCCCTTCCCGGATCTTGACACGCGGCGGGATCCTCTCCAGAATCGTGCCCTCCGTAGCGCGGATGAGGCTTGTCGAACCTTTGCGGAAATCGTAGTGTTCCAGGTCTAGGCAGACCATCAAGCCCTTCCGTGTCCGGTCGCCGACTTTCCGTTCGACATAGATGAGTCCCTCATTTTCTTCAAAAAGGCCTTGGTCCATGTATCGCGCCATATGCTCCCGGATTCGGGCGATCCTCGCCTCGGGATTTTTCTCGCCGAGATAGACTTCCGGAAATATGAGATTCAACGTAGACGGCGCCTGGCCGACCAGAATGCTGACCATTCTCCAGTAGTCGGGTTCCGAGGTGAACTGGTCGCAGGCGATCACGGCCCATTTGGTGAGATCGGTTCCTTTCTTGGGGAGAAGGATCTCCGGGATTCCCAGGCAGATCGATTCGTAGGTTCTCATGATGGCTCCTCTGCTCTCTCCTTATTCATAATAGACCGTTTTGGGATCGGCTTTGGCCGGATCGTGCAGGAAGGCCCCGACTCCCTTTTGAATGACCTCGCGGTATTTCGGGACGTTTTTCATGACGACGGCTTTGTCGGCGTGGTCCTGGGACCAGAGGTCGAGGACTTGGATGAAGGTCGAGCAGTGCCGGCCCACCCGGACGTCGATCGGCCAGCCCTTCTCATCGATTTTTTCATAGAGCAATCCGTGTTTTCCCGCCCTGACCACGAATTCGTCCTTTCCCTCGAGCAGCAGGCGGGCGTCCGTCCGCCCGCGCGTGGCGTCGAGGAACGGCTCCGGCGTTTCGAAAAGAAGCGAGACGGCGTCGGTGTTGTCGCCGATCTCGCGATGGGAGAGGCCGTGCAGTGCTTTCGGTGAGTTTTCCATGTCGATCTTGAATTCCTCGGCCGAGATCACCATGGACGCCATGGCCGCCAGGTCCTGGCCTCTCTGGTGGGCCACGATCGTGCTGATGACCGGATACTGGAGCTCCGCTTCGTGGAGGTCGATGACGATATCGACCTTTTCTTTCTTGATGAGCTGGGTGAGCGCGTAGCCGGTTTTTTCGGTGAGGGTGCCGTTGGGGCGGCCGGGCCAGGCGCGGTTGAGATTCCGGATGTCCACATAGGCCAGCTCCTGCCGGGACGGATAATGGATGTAGACTTCGGGATCAGGCCACTGGTCCAGGGGATTGGACCAGCGGTCGCCCGTCCTGAATTTTTGCTCTCCCCAGGGCGTGCGAATGGTGTAATCCGGCGGATAGGCTCCGCCGAGCCTGGTGACGGTCGTCCCGCTCCGGTTGGCCGAGTTTAATACGAATAGGCGTCCTTGCTCCAAGGTCGCGTTTTCCGTCAGGATCCATGTGGTCAGCCGGCCGGCCGGCTCTTCCGGATGGGAACCTCCCAGGATGAGAATCGCCCCGCCGGGTTTTGCACCCTCCAGCACATAGACATTCGCGTCATTAGTGCTCCCCTTGATGGCCGGAAAATATTCGCTCAATTTTTTCACTTGAGTGACACCGGGGCCTAACACGACCGGCTCCTTGAGGTGGCGGCTCCGGTAAAAGCTCAGCCCGGAAAAGAAAGCGAGGGCAAGCCCGAGAGCTAAGATCGATATTTTTCGTAACATCTCTTTTCCTCAGTTCATTTTAGACGGAGCAATCTCAGGAGGAAGGGGATGAGGACGATCACATAAAGGACTTCCTCCTGCCATTTTTTGCTCTTGAGGATGTTCCAGGTCATGAGAAACACGACGTATGCCACCAGGAGATAATAGAGAATCGTGATGATCATGGTGAATCCTTCAGAGGGGACACGTACCGCGGGGACATGAACCAAATTTTCGAATTCGGTATGTGTCCCCAAGATAAGCGGTCCATGTCCCCATTTTAATTAAAATACTTTCAAAAAGCTTAATTTCTTACTGAAAACGACCATCAGGGTCCCGACGATGATGATAAGGATCGCCGGGATGATGCAGTATTTCAGGAAATTTTTATAGGGCTCTTTCATGCCGATGGTCTCTACGGTCAATCGGCCGATGATGGCCGTCGGGGGAATGGCATCGCCCAAAGGCCAGATAACGCTCATCCCGGCCAGGGCCACGACCGGATCGAGGCCGATGTGATTGAAGAGGAGGATGAGGGGGACGCCCAGGACGGGCGCCGAACCCCACATCAGAACCGTCTCAGAAACCGGGAGCGTGATGAAGAGCGTCAGGATGACCACCATCACGGGGAGAGTAACCACGGTGACCGAAATGAGCCCCCGAACCCCTGTCAGGGTCATGATCTGGACCAGGACTCCGACGCAGGTCAGCGTCCCGATCAGTGGAAGAAGCTGGTGAACGGTCCTTCTCGAAACTTCCAGGATGTCGATTTTTTTGGGAGATAGGGCCAGGGTGATCACGGCCGAGCCGCAGAAAATCAGCGGCAGGCCCATGATCGGAAAGGAAAACGGCCAGATCCTTCCCGCGATCACTAATATCAGAAAAATCAGGAAGGGAAGAATGACCTTGAGCCAGTTCATCCCGGCCGGGGCTTCGGGCAGTTCCTTGAGGGCCAGCTCCAGGTCCGCCGGCTTAGCCTTCCATCCCAGGATAAAGATGGTCATCAAGGCTAGGAGCAGGCAGGGAGCCATGAGCGGCACGAAGAAACCGACGTAGGGCATGTTCACGCCTGCGGCCGTCAGCATGGCCCACAGGCTGACGGGAGGAGCGGCCGCGCTCAGCCCGGCAATGATAAAGACAATGGCGGCCGTCTTGGGCTTGGAAATTCCCATGTATCCGAGGACCGTCGCCACCATGCCGCCGACAACCAAGACCGTCACGCTTCCGGCTCCGGTTAACATTCCGGGAATGAGCAGGAGCACGGTCAGCAGGACGAAAAGAATGAACTTCCGGCGGTGAAATCGCTGGAGGATTCTTCTCACGACAAAGGCCACCCCCCCGGACTCCTTGAGGAAATTCATGAACAGGGTGGCCGTGATGAAGATCAAACAGATGTCCAGATAGGTGAAGGCGCCTTCGACGATATGCCGCGCCGGAATCCCGGCCCCTCCGACCAGGGCTCCGGCCAGGGTGGCCGCGAAAATGGAGAGTTCCGTGGAGACCTTGAAGATCTTGGCGATGATATAGACCGCGACCATGGCGGCCAGGATGATCGACGCCGAAGCGGTCATGCTCATGGGCCCGGGCTCCTTTTCAAGATGACGGATAAGCTTTAACGGAGAAGTTATTTAAACAGCTTTTCGATTTCCGGAATCAGGTCCAGGTTCTTTTCGACCTCGATCATCGGGATCTTTTTCTGTTTGGCGATGACCGTGAACCGGCCATCCTCGTTGCCTTCCTTCAAGACGAGCAGCAGATCCGATTTTGGGGCGACGGCGTCGATGCTGAGCTCGTCGGTGTTGTCGCCGACCGCGGCGCCCTGGGCCCGCCGCTTCATGCCTCCGATGTGGGCGCCGATGACCATGATTTTATCCCGTCTGGCCGCGTCTATGAGCTCGGACGTTCTCTTGATTTCATCTTCGATCGAGATCCCGGCCGCTCCCATGCCCTTGAGGCTTGCGCCCATGAGAATGATGATGGTCTTGTAGGGTGTACCCGAGCTCTTTTTATTGGCGAGGTCTTGAACAGTCGCCAGCTCGACCAGGTCATAAGGGATCTTTGATTTTTGAATGACGACCTTCATCGTCGATGTGTCGGGGCTCTGGCCGCAGGCCGTGAGAAGGATCGGCGGGCTGGCTTTCGGCGCTTGGGCCTGCCCGGCGCCGAGGAAGTAAGAATTCGCCCCGAGCAGAAAAACCAGAAAGAGAAGGGAGCATATCCGGAATATCGTTTTCATGACAAGGCTCCTTTTTAGGAAATTCGGCTCATTCTCGCATATCCTAACCAAATATAAGGACAAGGTCAAATCCCTGGAAATTTTTCCGCTTTAAGAATAACCGGAACGAAGAACGAACGCCGTTTATTACCTGGAGCGATTAATAGATTGCAAGGGCGATGGGCGATCAACCAGTTTAGGAGGCAATAACTGCAAACTATTTTGTGCTCCTCTTAATAATTACGGCATGCCGTAAAATGAATTCAGGGACATGTAACTTTGGTCCGTGTCTTCGAACTTATGGGCGCGGCAATCAAACCTTGTCATTGCGAGGCGCTTTGCGCCGTGGCAATCTCCTCTGCTGGTCAGCGAAGCAAATTTTCAAGCGTTTTGGCGTTCGCCACCGCATAGGCCTGGTAATCATTATTGAAATAAATGAAACATTCCTTCGCTTGAATCGCTCTGATCTTCTCAGCCCATTCTTTTAATTTTGTCGCGGACCAGTTCCCTGTTCATATTTTTGCTTTTGCCATCATTAATTTAGCTCAAAAGTAATGGATTTTCAATCGTTTATCAAATTCGCGAATAATATTCTCATTTAAGGTGATGACATAACACGAGTCCGAGCGTCTAAGCTTTGAGAAGGGTTTTTGACAATATTGACAAAAGTTAACATGTAAGTTAACATATATCGAAGAGATTTTTTGAGAAGGCGGATAAAACATGAGTGATCTTGAAAAATATATAAAAAAAAGAAAAAAAAGAGATATAGAGTTTGCCGAAGACTTTGACGAAAAATATGCGAAGTTTAAGATAGGAGTCATGCTCCGTCAGGCGCGAGAAGCAGAGGGCTTGACTCAAGAAGAGCTTGCCCGCCGGATGAAAACCAAGAAGAGCGCGATATCTCGAATTGAGAATCATGCGGAAGACATTAAGCTCTCTACACTCGAGAAAGTCGCGATGGCTTTGGGCAAACAGCTGCAGATCAGCATTGTCTGAAAACCTCCTTGATATTCTTGATCGAGACCGGTCTTTTGATCGAATTTCTTGAAATTTTAAGCGTTCTTGCATACCATGAGACCTGGCGGGCATGAGCACATTCGGGCTGATCGGCACCATCACTTCCGATACCATCACCTATGATGACGGCCGCTTCCTTAAGGGACTCGGCGGCATTCTCTATCAGGCGGCCGCACTCTGCGGCTTGGCCGAGGAAGTCTTGATTTACTCGAACTGCGGCCGGGGGCTGAAGCCCAAGGTGCAGCCGCTTATCGAGGCATGGTCGACCCTCTACACGAACGGCCTGGAGTTCGTCCCGGGGCCCGGCAACAAGGTCTTCCTCCGCTACTCGGAACATCTCAAGGAACGCGAAGAGATCCTAGAGTCCGTTGTCCCGTCCCTCGACCCGGCCAAAGCGCTTGGCGATCTAGCCCAAATCGAGATGCTCCTAATGGTGGTCAACTCGGGTTTTGACATCACGCTCAGCGACTGGCGGAAGATCGCCGACTACGCGGGCTGTCCCATTTGGCTGGATATCCATTCGCTTGCCTTGGCCAAACATCTCCATAAGCACAGAGAATATGTCTCCTTGGATGATTGGAAAGAATGGGTCAAAGGAGTTGCCTTCCTCCAGGCCAACCGTCAGGAAGTGGCCTGCATGCTGGGACATCCTCAGGAGTGGCCTGAAGAAAGTGAAATTGCCGCTTTTGTGAAAGATGCTTTTAAGATCGGCGTCCGGGCCGTCTTCGTGACCATGGGAAAGGAAGGGGTCCTGGTTTCTACCCCGGCCGGATCTCGAAAAATGCGTGCTCCCCGAGCCAAGACAGTTGTTGATACGACGGGCTGCGGAGACGTTTTTTGCGCGGGAACGATGCACAGGCTGGCCAAAGGAGCCTCGATTGCCGAGGCCGCGTCGTTCGGCATTCATCTTGCCTCGCAAGCGGTCAGCTTGGCCGGGGTTGCCCAAACGTATGATCTGGCGGCGAGATTTCGCCCTCCTGCCATCCCTTCCTGAACAGGGGGCAGTTCAGGAACGGTACTCGTACCGTCCACCTAGGGCTTTGTTTTCTTTAAAATTTATGGTAGAATAAGTCAACTTGATGGAAAAGAAGGATATTTTAGGGATTACCTACTTTTCCGATTATCTGAAACCCTCCCAAATCGTTTATGATCTCGAAGCCAAGGACAAGGTCCAGGCCATCGAAGAGCTCCTGGATATCCTGGCCAAGCAAAAGCTGATCCGGAACAAAAAGCTCATCCTGACACGGCTCATCGACCGCGAGAGCCTGGATTCAACGGCCCTCGGCGAGGGCATCGCCGTTCCCCATGCCCGCGTGGACACGGGCGGGGAGATCGCCGTCGCCGTCGGGAGGTCCGAAAAAGGGATTGAATTTGACGCCGCCGATAAGAAAAAAGTCCAGCTGATCATCTTGGTCGTCTGGAACCCGACCCTTCCCGGACTCTTCAACCACCTCTTCGCCGGGCTGGCCCAGTTCTTGCGGAAATCGGAATTCCGGCAGAGGGCCTTTCAAGCCAAAGACAAGAACGACCTTTACAACGTCCTTTCCGAAATCGAGCTGAGGCTCCCGCAGGAAGATAAAATCGTCAGCCGGGCCAGCCTGCTCAAGAAACTCCAGGAAGTCGAGATGAAAAAAAGGAAGGCACCGAAGGCCCAGCTCAAGACGCTCCAGGCGCAGGCCAGCTACATCCGGGAAGAGCTCGACCAGGCCCTGCTGGCCCGGTTCGACAAGCTCATGGAGCGATACGGCTTTGCCGTGGCTGAAGTGGACGACGGCGCCTGCCAGGGCTGCAACATCAATGTCTCGACGCAGATGAGTTCGGCGATCGAGGGCAGCAACGATATCTACGTCTGCGAGAACTGCGGAAAATACCTCGTCGCCGCCAAAAAGAAAAAGAAATAATCCCGGGGTCAAACCTACTCATTACGCATGTTCTTGGGAGAAATTTTGCGTAACGAGTAGGTTTGACCCCGTTTTTTTACCGGACGGTCTCTTTGACTAGAAAGGCCGGCTTAGGCAACTTGTAGATAGGAAAGCCGGTCGGGCCGCCGCCGAATTGGCCGGCCAGGTCCCGGTCAAAATAGTTCCAGACGAGCAGCCCGTCGTCGCTTTCCGGCTCCAAGAGATACGCGGCGACATTGGCGAGAGGCTGGGCCGTCGTGACAAAGACCGTCCCGGCCGCGAATTCTTTCTGTTCTTTAATGTATTCGCCCTTGATCGTGTTGGTGCGGTGGCCCTGGTAGAGCCGCTCGGCTCCCTTGATTTCCTTGGTCTTAAAGGACTCGACTTCGAGAGTCGCGGGCTGGATCAGCTTTTCCACGAGAAGGCCGTGCTGAAGGAGTTTTTGGATGACCTCCGTCGAAGCCGCGGGAATGAGGTAGCCGGCCGGGAAAGGCACCGATCTCTTAAAAGAAAAATCCGCGAAATAAGGGACAACATAGGTCTTTTTCTTGTCCGTTCTTTTCATCTGCGGAAACCGAGCCCCTTCTCTCTCGATCACTTCCATTTCATAGCCGAGGACGGTCACGGGTTCGGGCAGGGCTTTGATGTTATATTCGAGCCCGAACAGGTCCGCGGCTTTGGGACCTGTTCCTCGGGCGATAGTCCTGAGGTCGGCGTCAGCCGCCATTTTCATCAGTTCATCGGCATGGCCGGCGCAGTAATCCAGGGTGGCCAGGAGGAAGGCATAATTGCTCAGGACGCGCGTTTTGAAGTCGGCGTGGACGTAGTTTTCGTCTAGGATGGCCAGCCGGTTCCGCAGCCCGATATAGTTCGTGACATAGCGCGGCTGGGGTTCGAAAGTCTCCCAGCCTTTTTCCGGCGCCCTGGCATCCCGGAAACCGCCGTAGGGGAGCCCGAGCGTGTTGTACTTGTCTTTCATGATTTTATTTATCGCGGGGAGCATTTTCGAGCGCTGGCATTCGATCAGGGCCGCGTCGCCGTTCGGGTTGAGCGGCCAGGAATAGGTCACGGTCTGCTCATGATAAGCGCCGTCGGTGGTGTGGCAGTCGACAAGCAAGAGAGGGTCCCACCGGTTGAGGACGTTTTTGAGCAGGCCTTGGAGCTCCGGGCTCTCGAGCTTCATCGAATCCCGGTTGAGGTCGAGGTTCTGGCCATTCGGCCGGACCCCGACTCCCTGCTCGGGGCCGGGCTGCTGGCGGCGGTTGGCAGGGTTGATTCTTTCATTGCCGTCCGCATTGAAGATCGGGCAGATCAAGATGACCAGCTTATCCAGATAGGGAGGCTTGGCCTGCTGAAGAATGTCGCGCGCCACCATGAGCGAGGCTTCCTTGCCTTCGACTTCGCCGGCATGGATATTGGCCTGGATATAGATGACCGCCTTTTTGCTGTTTCTTGGCTCGAGAGGCGAAACAGGCACAGGGCTGCCGATGATAAGGAGCGGCACATCCCGTCCTTCCGTGCTCCGGCATAGCGTCTCGACCCTGATCAGCGGGCTCTGCTTCTGGAGTTCCCGGACGAAATTCATGACGTCGGCATGTCGGGATGTGGCTTTATACTCCGTCGCTTCGGCCACGGTCTGCGGCTGCTTCTGGGCAAATGAGGGCGCGGCTAAAATGAAAAGCCCGAGCCCGAAAACAGCCAAAAGAAGAGCGATTTTTTTTGTTGGCGGCATATTTGATTCCTTTCTTTTGATATTCAGAGAAAAATTCACGATGGGAAAGTTTATTGCAATCCGGCCCGGCCGTCAACTTATAGGCTAAAGTTAGCGACAATTCTCTTAAAAATGTGCGAAGGGGATTCCCCGCGAAATTGCTTTAAGACAAACGCTCACCCTGTCATCGCGAGCACCCATCGGGTGCGTGGCGATCTCATGATAAATAGCCGGGATCACCACGCTTTGCTCTATGTTCCGCTCGCGGATTCGGCTCATGGTGATGACACGAGCCTATCGGCAATTCTGGATTCCCCTCCAAATTGACTTCGGCTCGGAAATGATTTACCTTGACTCCATGCTGATCTTTGGAGTGCGGTCGGAAAAAGAAGAGGCCCTGCGCCTCAAGATGGAGCGCCTCGGCATCCGGAAAGGCGACCTCATCGAGAAATTTATCCGCTCCCAGGGAAAGGGCGGGCAGCATGTCAATAAGGTTGCGACCTGCGTTTATTTGAAACACCTGCCCACCGGCATCGAGGTCAAATGCCAGCGGGAGCGGTCCCAAGCCATCAACCGGTTCCTGGCCCGCCGCATCCTAGCCGACAAGGTCGAAGCCATAGTCCTCGGAAAAGAGAGCGAGGAGCAGCAGAGGATCGAAAAGATCCGCCGGCAGAAGCGGAAGCGGTCCAAGCGGGCCAAGCAGAAAGTGCTCGAGGACAAGCGAA
>JAPKZH010000182.1 GCA_026393905.1 Candidatus Aminicenantota bacterium | reverse complement strand
AGAACTCCTCAGCAGCCACGCTTTTTTCTTTTTTTTGTCAAACTTAGAACTGGCTGAAGTCAATTTGCCCCCATCCGCTGTCCAGACTGTGGCGAGGAGCGGCTTCTGATGTTCTCCTGCCGCCCCGCACCGCGGGGACACAGCTCCGGTTGTCTAGGAATCGCTGCTATTGCTCAACCGCTTTCTCGCGCTCTGAATTTTTTATTCCGGGAAAATTCTTTCCAGGAAATTCCGGAAAGAAATGGCGAGGATCCTGTCGCTGACCTTCCGATCTCTTTCGCCCGTAAACACCAGGTATCCCTGTTGGGTTTTATTTCCGTATGCCTGGACGAAATAATCCAGATGCCGTATATCCCCCGGCCTCAGATTCTCTCCCCACTTGACTTCAACCGGAATCCACCGGTCTCCAACGTCGACCACCCAGTCGACCTCCCGTCCCGCATAGTCTCTCCAGTAGCGCAGTCTGCCGGCCGTCCCCTTCGCCCTCATCAAGCGGAGAATGGACAGGCCGACCCACTGTTCGAAAAGCTGCCCCCAGTATTCGGACGTGAATTCCGCCGGCCCGAGGACTTCGGCAGCAGCGTTTCGAACGCCCGTGTCGAAGAAGACATACTTGGTGGACTTCCGCAATTTTCCCTTTTCCCCGGCCGGGAGGAGCGGTTCGACCCTTTCGGCGACGAGAGAGTTCTCAAGGACCTGGAAATGCCCGGAGATGGTCGCGTGGGTCACACCGATATCCTGGGCCATCGACCTCATGCTGACGAGTCCGCAGGAGCTTTCCGCGGCCAACTTCAGGAATTTCGCGAAGGCGCCGAGGTGCCTGACGAGGGCCTCGGCCCTGACCTCTTCTTCGAGGTAGGTCGCGACATACGATGCCAAGAGCTCTCTGGCGAGCTTTTCCCGGCAGTCCGCGACGAGGGTCAGGATCCCGGGGAGTTCGCCATGCTTGAGCACCCGTTTGAGCTCGGTTTCGTTCTTGACCGCGAGGACGTCCCGGTATTCAGGGTAGACCAGAGGATCCATCCGGAAATGGAGAGCCCGCCCGGGCAGGAGATTGACGTCTTTTCGTCTGAGCTTCCTGGCGGAAGAACCTGTCAAGGCGAAGACTTTTTTCTCTTTGTCGATGAGCACCTGGATGTCGTCCAGGACAGAGGGCACCTTCTGGATTTCGTCGATGAAGACGCGCTTTTTCCCGGAAGCCGACACCTCCTGGCTGAGCAGGGATGGGTCCCGTTCATACCTCAACCTTTCCTTTGTCTCCATCAGGTTGAAAGAGAGGTGGTCCAGTAGACGGAAAATCTGGGTTAGGGTGGTCGTCTTGCCGGTCTGTCGCGGGCCTAGGAGAAAAAAAGAGACCTCATCTTTCAGGGCGTCCGAGAGCCTCCGTTCGATTAGCCTGGATATCATGCTATCCATATTAGCCAATTATGGATAGCCCGTCAACCGTTATTATTGAACTTCCTTATCTCTATAGAGCTCGATGCCCAGCAGGCTTAGGTTATAAGCCGCCCTTCATCGCCTTAGAGGATCAAACGGTTCTTGAGGAAGGCATGACCTTCAGCGTCGAGCCCGGACTGTTCGACCCGGCTCATGACTTCGGCTACAACCCGAGCGACAATCTTCTGGTAACCAAGAAGAAGGGTGTCTTGATGGGTAGCGTGCCTTACACGAAAGAGTGGATGTTCCTCAAGCTTTGAGAGATTCGCAGCGAAGCCTCCCCCACCGCGCATCGCTTATCAGGAAGTTCTGATGGCCGCCGAGACTTCGGCCGCAAAAACAGGGAAAGAACATTGCGACCTTGTTTACAAATAGCGAAAATTCGTCTAGGATGCATGGCAAGTGCACCATGAATGTATAGAAAATATTATTGAGAAATATAAAGATGAAATATTTTAATGTAGGTTATAAATCCGCCAATTATTATCTGATTGATGCTGACCAGCATTGTTTAGCCATTGATGTTGGATGGCCGGGAACATTAAACGACTACGGCAGGCAATTGCGTCTCACGGGAAAAAGGGTACAAGATATAAATTATCTGATTGTTACCCACTTTCATGTCGATCACGCCGGCTTGGTTCAAGAACTCAAAGAACAAGGAGTTAAGCTTGTTTTATTTGACACGCAAATCAAGCATATCGCTCAAATGGAAACGATGATCCAAAAGAAAATGAGTTATAAGCCAATCAATTTGGAGGACAATGTAATAATAACACTACCGGAATCGAGGAAATTTTTGCATAGGATCGGCATATCGGGTGAAGTGGTTCATACTCCGGGACATTCAGAGGAAAGTATTTCGGTCTTTCTTGATTCGGGGGATGTCTTTATAGGCGATCTAAGACCAGAAAATCAGGTCATGGAGGATGATATTACATCAAAAACTAGTTGGCTTAAACTCAAAAAACTTGGTGTAAAACGGATAAATCCGGGACATGGTTATTCTTT
>JAPKZH010000089.1 GCA_026393905.1 Candidatus Aminicenantota bacterium | reverse complement strand
TATTCTAATCCTAATTTCTTGGGCATACACGTTTTCTCCGTAGAAGACAGTCAGCTCGTGACTCGGGTTTTATAATAAAATCCCCATGTCTGTGTGAATCGCCTATTTTTCATTGACGGTTTTGGTGACGACATGGAACGGAATTACCTTAGAATATTAGGGAATACCTAAGACGCTTTCTTGGGGAAAAAAGATTTTCCAGGGGGATGTTTAAGGATTAGGAATCCCTTGCTCTATCCATACTGAGCTACAGGCGCACCCTGCGTTGATCGCGGATTCAATATAGCGGATTTCCCCCGATTTTGCAATTTGGGAAGGGGCACATCCGTGACTGGGCCGACCATATTAATTACCTTTGATTCCCAGGGGCAGGGAAATTAATATCGCTAAGCAAGAATTTTTCAAAATAATATTTTTCACTGAATTTAGGATGCTTCCACGGCAAAGCCAGGAGTGCGTCCCGTTGCCCTGCCAGCGGCGCCCTCCCTATCTTCTCAAACCCCGGACAAAACTCCTCAAATGCTCAAGGATGGATTTCTTGTTCGTGCCAGCTTGGATATC
Source organism: Candidatus Aminicenantota bacterium (assembly GCA_026393905.1). Classification (GTDB taxonomy): domain Bacteria; phylum Acidobacteriota; class Aminicenantia; order Aminicenantales; family UBA4085; genus JAPKZH01. The sequence goes on along the minus strand of JAPKZH010000089.1, from coordinate 2,766 downwards.
TTTTTCGGACAGTTCCTTGATCTTCCGCAAAAACTCGAGGTTTTGCTCGTTGCGAGAGCTGACGGTCTCGGCGATCACCTCGGCCAGCGCCGGGATCTGGTCGAGAAGGACGGCGAAATCTTCCGCCCTGATCTCCAGAAGCTCGGACTCTTCGTCGACGATCCCCGTGGCCGTCCGCGGCATTCCGGTGAAGAGCGACATTTCGCCAAAAATGCCTCCGGGTCCGACCGTGAACTCCGAGAGGAACTTTTTTCCGCCTTCTTCATAGACGATTTCCCCGTGGACCTTGCCCTTGGCCACGACATAACTGCTCGTCCCTTTGTCTCCCTGCCGGAAAAGGACTTCGCCTTTGGTGTAGGCGTGCCGGTCGACAAGCGAGGCCAGGGATCGCAGCTCTTTTTCGCTGACAATCAGGTCTTCCGCCTCTTCTCCTGGACCGCCGCGCAGGAAGGATGAATACATCAGGTCCAGGAATGTCCTCTCCCGCTCGCTCTCTGTGGCGGGTCCGACGGGCTCCACCCGACCGGCCGTTTTTTCACGGACGGCCGCCAGCGCATCCCGGACTTGATCGCCAAGGGCTATGGCGATTTCGATATTCTTCCGCCGCAATTTGTACCAGGCCAGCCTTCCGACATCGGTGATAATTGGGTCTTTCCGGGCAAAATCCGTGATCCAGAATTTGAGGAGATAGGAGACTCCGATATCGTCATAGCTTGTGATATAGGCCAGGGGGGCTGGGGCCTTCAGCACATCGGGGCAATCCCGGGCCGCCTCGATGAGGGTCCGAAGCACATCGGCCGCCGGGGCTTTGTAGCTGATTTTGAAAGGCAGGATCAGCGCCGTTTTGAGATCGGGCTGGGAAAAATTAGTGATCTTTTCCGAGGCCACGATATTGTTAGGAAGGACGATGATGTTGGACTGGCGGTCCCGGATCCGCGTCTCCCGCCAATTGGTGTCCACGACGACGCCTTCATGCGGCCCGATCCCCACCCAGTCTCCCCGGCTGAACGATTTCGTGAAATGGAGCGACATCCCTGCCAGGATATTGCTGAGGACGCCTTGAAAGGCCAGGCCCAGGACCATGGTAAAAATTGCCGAAGTGGCTAGAAACGGCGTGATGTTGACATGGACGATGTTCTTGAGAACGACGAACAGCACGAGCAGATAGATGATCCCCAGGATCAAGCCGCGCAGGACATCCGGCAGCGGAAATGGCTTCTGCTTCCGCTTATACCAGGAAAACAGGGCGGCATCGAAAAAGCGGATGATAAGGAAGATGATCCCGAAGACAAGGGCGGCATCCAGATAATTGTGGAACGTCGGGCTGATGGGCAGCGCGACCGCTTCCAGGATGGACACAACCAGGAGAATAATGATGGGAAGGCTGAGGCGCGAGAAAAAAGCGCCGCCGGTTTTTTTCTTGGATATCGAAAATTTGGTCAAGAAGAGCCGGGCCAAAAAATAAAGGGCCAGAGCGGCGACCAGGGCGACCAGAAAAATCGCCAGGTCCTGAAAGAGAGCGGTTTGGGTGGGATTTGGGTTCATCATAGGCGTTTGGTCTCCATGGATATGATTTTATGGACGATCGGTCAAATTTTTAAACGCATCCCCTCCCGGGCGCAGTCCGAACGCGGAAATTCTTTCCGGGCCAGGCGCAGGATTTCCCGGATCTTTTGGTCGGAATGGTCGGGGTTGAAATGGGACAACAGCAATTTCCGAACGCCCGCCCGCCGGGCGATCTTCGTCCCCGCCTGCCACGTGCTGTGTCCCCAGCCGCGGTATTCGGATTCATACTCCTCGGGCGTGAAGGTCGCGTCATAGATCAGGCATGAGGCGCCCCCGGCGAAAGCGGCCAGTCGTTCATCGATTCCCGTTTCCGGATGCTCCGTATCCGTGGCGAACACGATAGAACGGCCATCGGTCTCCAACTTGTAGGCCACGCTCCCCTGCGGATGGTGTAAAGGACAGGTCGTGACCTTGACGCCGCCGATAAAAAAACCCTCCGCTTCCTCTTTTTTATAAATCTTTCTGGAAGGCGTCTGATCCAGCTCCACCGGGAACAGGCCGCCGGAAAATAAGCGACGGAGATTTCCCTCTGTCTCTTCAGGCTCGGTGAAAGAATAAAAAGCAATTTCTGCATCCGGAGAAAAAAGGGGCTCGAAAAAAGGAAGGCCGATGACATGGTCCAGGTGGAAATGGGTGAGCAACAGGGTGATGCGGAGCGTCTTCCGGTTGTTCTCCGTCTTGAACATTCCTCCGAGTCCGCGGATTCCAGTTCCGGCATCGATAATCAACTTCTCTTCGGAATCGGTCATCAACGAGGCACAGGCGGTGCGCCCGCCGAACTTCAGAAAAGGCCTGCCCGAAACAGGAACAGTCCCCCTCACCCCCCAAAATACAAGCTCCATGCCGGCCCTTCCTTTCATTTGATTTTTAAGCCATAGATCGTGTCCCATTGCTTGGGCGGTGGATTCAGCTTGAAGTTCCGGCAGCGGTCGATATAGATCGCCGCCAGAGGATCCTCGGTCAATCCCCCGAACAGCGCCATTGCCCGGTCCCAATCCTGTTCTCGGTAGGCCTCCAATCCCTGGTGAAAAATGCCGATCTTTTCCATTTGGAGCGGCGTCACCTTTTCCTTCTCACCGATGATCTGGAAGATCCTGACGGGGATCTGTTTGCCGACGACTCTGATGATGTCCGCTTCCCGAGCAGCGAGCATGTCTTCCAAATGGCTGTAGGTATTTTCACCGGCCAGGATCGAAACCT
>JAPKZH010000332.1 GCA_026393905.1 Candidatus Aminicenantota bacterium | reverse complement strand
GCGGCCAGCCTGGCCGCCGAGATAAATGCTTCCTGAATGCCGTCAAGGTCTTCGTCTCTGACCAGCCGGGAATCGCCCGGAATCTTTTGCATGGGGTCGAGAATGGGACTGTGGTGGACGATGACCGGCGAGAGGATTTGGGGACTCTTGGAGAAGCGGCCGGAATGGGTCAGCTGGAGAATGAGAAGGGAATCGCGGTTCAAACCCGTGCTCCGGCGGGCCGCCGTTCGTGTCTTTTCGACCAGTTTTTTGAACCCGTCCAGCGAGCTCTTCGACAGCCACAATTGCCGCTCTTTGGATTTTCCGTCTTCCGTGACGGCCGTAGCTTCAAACCAGATCAGCCCGCTTCCGCCGCCAGCAATCCTCCGGTATTTCCTGAATGTCAATTCTCCGGGCGCGCCGCCGGCTTCGGCATCCGCTCCCTCCATCGGATGGGCGGCCAGCCGGTTGGGCAGCGTTTTGCCGGCGATTCGTATTTTTTCGAACAGGATATCGATGTCTTGGGAAAACGGGATGTCCAGGCCGAGTTCATGGATTTTATCGAGGAAGGCCGCCTGGCTTTTAAAGCGGAATCTTTCATGGCCGGCCATGGGATCACAATCTCAACTGGCCGTCCGTCTCCAGGACCTTTCGAATGTGCCGGATGTCTCTTTTCACCCTCGCCTCACAAAGCTCGGGCCAGCGGGACCGGTCCAGAATGGAAAGCTCTTTTCTGTTCACGAGCTCATGGGTCCGGGAGGCGAGTTTCAAGAGGCCGGTCAGCTCCCGGACCGTCAGGTCGGGAAATTTTGTGATGAAGATGGGGTCGAAAATGGGGATCAGGAAATCCCCGCCATGGTCTTCGATGGACAAATGGATGTCGCGGCCGAGGGAGGAGAGCTCTTCGAAAATCTTTTTGAAATCTACGATGCCTTTGCCGGCTTCGGCGACAAAGGAGACGAGCCCGTCCGCCCTCAACAGGATCGCTCCATCCTTGATGTGGGTGGTCACGATCCAGGGAAGGACCCGGCGCGTGGCGGCTGCCGGGTCTTCGAGCATCGTCAGGAGGTTCATGGTGTCCAGGCAGATGCCGAGATATTCGCCGGGCTGCGCTTCGCACATATCGAACAGCTTCAGCAGCTCGAACGTCGTGAATTCAAAATGGGTCTCGATGGCCAGGACCAATCCCAGATCCTTCAGGATGGGTTTCTGGGCCCGCAGGCTTTTGGCCATCTCCCGGAGGAGCGTCTCGGTCGGGATCGAATCTTCCTTCCATCGCATCAGCCCGCCCGAGCAGGAGCGAACGGTCCGGATGCCCAGCCGGGAGGCCTGCGCGGCCGCCTTCTTGTTCACGGCCGAGATGTCCTTGGCTTTTCCCGTGGCAAGATCGAACGGGACGTGTTCTCCGCCTCCCCATTCAAGGTAAAGGTTGTTCTGGGCGGCATACTGAGACAGCTCGTCCAGGAACATCCTGTCCTCGGCCTGTTCAGGGGCTTCGGAAAATTGGACGCCGTCGGCGTCGTTCATCAGCGCCCAATCCAGGGCCTCGAAGGGGGAGAGACCCAGTGGCTTGAGGCTGTAGCTGTCGATGCCGACTTTGAATTTTTTCATGAAGACCTGCTTTTATTTTACCATAAAAAAGCCGAAAAATTTGGCCGGGCGAGGGGCAACGCGCGAATAAAATAAAAGTGGGGTGGCGCCGACCGGGGCGCCCCCTTGGGCAATCAAGGGGGGCCCCGAATAAGGTCAGCGTTTCGGGGTAATAACAAAAGGAGCAAAGAATAAAGATTCGAATTTTATTAACCCCCCTACCACCCCAGGCAATTAAGGGGGATTAAAAGGTCGTAGGATGAGGGGGCTGGTCGGTGACATGACCCCATCCTCCTTTAATGTTGCGCTTGCCCCGAGCCTTTCCGAACCGACCCAAATTTGCCGATAGGGACAGATCATTAACCAAAAGTGTTTTGTTTTCCATTGAATCAACATAAAGAACCCTAGCCCGAAGGGTGGCGTGGTTCGGGGGCCCCCCGCCGACCCGAGCGTTTGGTGCCGCTCATCCTCCTGCCTGAGAATAAACAAGATAGACCGCGAAGGGGCGCCGGGGGTGAACCACGACAGGACCCGTCGGGCATTTCTATCGGCAAATTTGGGAACCGATCCGATGATTGACACAGTTCGGCGCACTTGTTATAGTCGGATATCTCATGGGGACGGTTCTCACTTCCAGGCAAGCAATTTTGGAATAGAGAATCGCCCCCTTTTTTATTTTCAAGGAGGTGTCATGCATAAACGATCGGCTGTTCTAAAATGGACTCTTATCCTGCTTCTCGTTTTCATTTGGCCTGCGGCGCCTGCGTTTAATCAGGCAGGGCCGGTTAAAAAGCCGATCTCCTACGAAGCTTATGACGGTTGGCGTTCCATCCAGGGAACCCAGGTCTCCCGCGACGGGACCTGGCTGGCCTATGCCCTGGCCGCCCAGGACGGAGACGGGGAGCTTGTTGTCCGCAACCTGAGGACGGACAAGGAATATCGTGCGGCGCGCGGCAGCGCGCCCGTGATCACGGTGGACGGCAAATTCGTCGTCTTCACCATCGTGCCGGTCAAGGCTGAAGTGGACAAAGCCAAAAAGGAAAAGAAGAAACCCGAGGAGCAGCCCAAGAACGCCCTGGGGATCATGAACCTGGCCAACGGCGATGTGGCGACGGTCGAACGGATCAAAAGCTTCAAGGTCCCCGAAGAGTCGGGGGCTTTTATCGCCTATCTCCTGGAGCCTCCGTTGAAAAAGGAAGCGGATAAGAAGGATGAGGCGAAGAAGGAGCTCGAAAAGAAGGAACCGGAAAAGAAAGAGCCCGAGAAAAAAGAAGGCGAAAAGAAAGAGGAAGCGGCCAAGAAAAAGAAGGAAAAGAAGCACGAGCCGGGCACGGAACTCATCGTCCGGGAGCTCGAGACCGGCAAGCTGGCCACGATCGCCGAAGTCACTGAATATGTTTGGAACAAACCCGGCACCTGGCTGGCCTACGCCGTCATGTCGAAAAAACCCGAGGACGATGGCGCGTTCGTCAGGAAAGCGGCCGACGGCACGACGAGAGCCCTTCTTAAAGGACAGGGCAACACCAAGGGTTTTGCGTTTGATGAAAAAGGGGCGCAGCTGGCTTTCCTCAGCGATCGCGATGAGTACAAGGCCGAGGTCAGCCCGTTTAAGCTCTATCACTGGGCAGAGCCCGCCGTGAATGCGGCAGAGCTTGTTTCGGGCGCGACATCGGGTATGCCGAAAGGCATGGTTGTGAGCGAGAACGGCTCCATGACTTTCTCCAAGGATGGAGGCCGGCTGTTTTTTGGATATGCGGCGGCTCCCAAACCCGAGCCGGCCGAGGACGCCCCCGAGCCCGTCAAAGTGGACATCTGGAGCTGGACGGATTCCGATCTCCAGCCTATGCAGAAGGCCAACGTTGAGCAGGAGAAGAAGCGGTCCTACCAGGCGGTCGTCCATCTCAAAGAGAAAAAGCTCGATCCACTCGCGTCCCCCGACCTGCCCTCGATCACACTGAGCGAAGACGCCAAACTGGCTCTCGGTTCTTCCGATCTGCCCTACCGCCAACTCGTTTCCTGGGACCAGGGGTACAATGATTATTATCTCGTCAACACTCTGGACGGCTCGCGCAAGAAGATTCTGGAGAAGAGTCCGTCGTCAATGGCCTTCTCCCTGGCGGGAAATTACCTGGTCTATTTTGAGGATCAGGACAAGAACTGGTATGTCTACAGGACGAGCGATGGGAAGAAGATCAACTTGACCGAAAAACTGGGGATGAAATTCTTCCGGGAAGATTGGGACTCGCCAAGCGAGCCCCCGTCCTTCGGCATGGCCGGCTGGACGGACGGAGATAAAACCGTCCTGATCTATGACCGCTTTGATATCTGGGAGGTCAAGCCTGACGGCACGGGCGGCCGGATGGTGACGAACGGCGTCGGCCGGAAAAACCACCTGGTCTTCCGCTATCAACGCTTGGACCGGGAGCGTGAACAAAAGCCGATACCCGTCAAAGAGCCGATCCTGCTTTCGACCTCAGACGAAAAGACAAAGGCGAGCGGATATTACCGGGTGACCATTTCCGGCGCGGCCGACCCGGCCAAGGTCATCATGCTCGACAAGTTGTTCGGCAGCTTGATCAAGGCTAAAAGCGCCGAGACGTATCTTTTTACTCTGCAGCGGTTTGAGGAATTCCCCAACCTTTGGACGAGCGGCCCGAATTTCGCCGATATGAAAAAGCTCAGCGACGCCAATCCCCAGCAGGCCGACTATATCTGGGGCAAGGCCGAGCTCATCGATTACTTTAACGCCGACGGGAAGACCCTGGATGCCATTCTCATCAAGCCCGAAGATTTCGACCCGGCCAAGAAATATCCGCTGATGGTCTACATTTATGAAAAGCTGGCCGGCGGGCTGCACCGTTATGTGCCGCCGTCTCCGGGCACCGGCATCAATTACACGCGCTATATCAGCAACGGCTACATCATTCTCCAGCCCGACATCGTTTACGACGTAGGATATCCCGGCCCCAGTGCGATGAAATGCGTCCTCCCGGCCATCGAGAAGGTGGTGGGCATGGGCTTCATCGATCCTAAGCGGATCGGCATTCAAGGTCACAGCTGGGGCGGCTACCAGATCTCCTACATGATCACCCAAACCGACATCTTCGCCGCCGTCGAGGCTGGCGCATCGGTCGTGAACATGACGAGCGCCTACGGCGGGATCCGGTGGGGGACGGGCTTGTCCCGCGCCTTCCAGTATGAAAAAACGCAGAGCCGCATCGGCGCGCCGCTCTGGTCAAGGGCGCTGCAGTTTATCGAGAACTCCCCGATCTTCTGGGTGGAAAGGGTGAAGACGCCCTATCTGACGATCCACAACGACGAAGATGACGCCGTGCCCTGGTATCAGGGCATCGAGTACTTCACGGCCCTAAGACGGCTTGGCAAGGAAGCCTACATGTTCAATTTCAACACCGAAAAGCACGGCCTCAGGGAGCGGGAAAACCAGAAGTACTGGACGGTTCACTTGGACGAGTTCTTCGACCACTACCTCCTGGGCAAATCCAGGCCGGAGTGGATGGAAAAAGGCGTGCCTTATCTTGAGCGCGGCAAGCGCGACGTCAACGCCCTGTTCAAGAAAGAGGTGAAGAAAGAAGAGAAGAAATAACTCTAAAAAAAGGGGCCGGATCTCTATTTCCGGCCGATGTCCTTGTCGAAAAAAAATTATTGTGATTTTTCGAGAAGTGGAGACCGGGCCCCTTATGACGCTTGACAAGAGTCTTTTTTTTAGGTGTGATACTAAATAATCCATATAAGAAGGAGCGACTTGATGCTAGATATACTCCAGGAAGCCCTGATCGCCGGGAAAAAGAACGATGTCGAGGCGCTGGTCGACCAGGCCCTGTCCTCGGGAATCCCCACCCGCCAGATCCTCAACCAAGGCCTGATCGCCGGCATGGAAAGGCTCGGCGCCATGTTCAAGAACAATGAAGTCTTCATCCCGGAGGTCCTCGTCGCCGCCCGGGCGATGAATGCCGCCCTGACCAAGCTCGAGCCCTATTTGATCAAAGATAAGGTAGAGCCGAAGGGCCTGGTCGTCATCGGCACGGTCAAGGGCGACCTCCATGATATCGGGAAGAACCTTGTGGCGATGATGCTCAAGGGGGCTGGCTACAAGATCGTCGACCTGGGCGCGGACGTGGCCGCGGAAAAATTCATCGACGCGGCGCGGACGAACAACGCCCATGTCGTGGCCCTGTCCGCCCTGCTGACGACGACCATGATCCAGATGAAGTCCGTCATCCAGTCTCTTCAGGCGGCCGGCCTCAAAACGCCCGTCATCGTCGGCGGTGCGCCCCTGACCCAGGACTATGCCGATCAGATCGGCGCCAAAGGCTATGCGCCCGATGCCGCCAGCGCCGTCGACGTCGTCAACAAGCTGATCTAGCGGACAAGGGGCTGTTCCCCGGTCGGGCTCCGGACCAAGATGACATCCCGCGAGATCGTCAAACGAACCCTGGAATTCAGGTCTCCGCTCCGGATCCCCCGCCATCTCTGGCTTCTGCCCTGGGCCTCCGATCATTTTCCTCAGGAACTGGCCCGGATCCAGAGCGATTTTCCGGATGACATCGTGCATGCGCCGCCTTTCTTTAAGAATCCTCCGGCGACGAGCGGCGATGAATATGCGCCGGGGACTTTTATCGATGAATGGGGCTGCCTTTTTGAGAACCGGCAGAAAGGAATCATCGGAGAAGTCAAGGAACCGCTCCTCAAAAGCTGGAAAGACATGGACAGGGTCCAACCTCCGCTGGGCAGGCTCAGCGTGGATACCGATCAAGTCAACGCGTTTTGCCGAAGCACGGACCGGTTCGTCCTGGCGGGCTGCCGCGTCCGGCCTTTCGAGCAACTCCAATTCATCCGCAAATCCGAGAACCTTTACCTGGACCTGGCCGAGCGACCCAAGGAGCTTTTCCTCCTGCTCGACCGCATTCATCAGTTCTATCTCGAGGAGCTTGAGCTCTGGGCCCGGACCGAGGTCGATGGGCTCCTTTTTTCCGACGACTGGGGAGGCCAGAGCTCGCTTCTCATATCACCAGTCCTCTGGGGAAAATTGTTCAAGCCGCTTTATAAGGAATACGTGGAGATCGCTCACCGCAACGGCAAAGCCATGTTCATGCATTCGGACGGCTATATCACGGATATTATCCCCGACCTCGTCGAAATCGGAGTCGACGCCCTCAACGCCCAGGTTTTTTGCATGGATATAGAAAGCCTGGGCAGGCTGTTCCGCGGAAAAATCACGTTTTGGGGAGAGATCGACCGTCAGCATATTCTGCCCTACGGGACCCCCGAGGAAGTCCGGGCGGCCGTCCGCCGCGTCTGGAGTGCACTCTACAACCATGGCGGCGTAATCGCCCAGTGCGAATTCGGGATTGGGGCCAGGCCGGAGAATGTCCGGCTCGTCTTCGAGACCTGGAGCCGATTCCCGGTTGCGTCACCGTCCCGGTTCGCTTGAATTTGTATTTGATTTGCCTTTTGCGTTAGAATATTCAAGCTGAAGAAAGACGTGGAGGTCACCATGAAAACGCATAAATATCTCTGGCTGGTCATCCTCAGCCTGGCCCTCCTTTCCCCGGCGTTTGCCAAAGACAAAGTCGTCGTCCAGAGCAAATGGGGGGCGCCCGTTCAGGTCGATGGCAATTCCTCGGATTGGGCTCCGGAAGACATGATCGCGAACAAGGACTTCAATCTCAGCTATGCCTTCAAAAACGACGCCAATTTTCTCTATGTCCTGGTCGTCTTCGACCTCAAAGAAGTTGGAAAGGGCCGATTCGAGAACAAATACATGAGCACCATTGGCTTAACAGGATTGACCCTTTGGCTGAACGCCGAGGACAAAGAGAAGAAGACCGGCGGCCTGCGCTTTTACCGCAAGCAGGCCAGCAGCGACCAGCTCATCCTGGAGATGGAGAAGCAAGGCCAAATGTTCACCGACCAACAGAAAAAGGATATCAAGTCCAAGCCCTCGCATACGCTCTTTGTCTGCGATGTCATCAATAATAAAGGCCAAGCGGTTCCCCATCCAGGAACGAGCGGCACGTTCCGGACGGCGAAAGCCGAAAAAAGCATGGTCTTTGAGTACATCGTTCCTCTCGCCCTTCTCCAGGACGCGGCTATCCAACAGAAGTGGGATCCCACCCTACCCCTCAAAGTCGGTTTTGAATGGGGTGGGATGACCGACGAGATGAAAAGGAATTATGCGGGTCGGGTCGGTGACCAAGGGGCCGTTGCCAGAACGGGCGAGGCCAGTTTGGAAACGCAGATACGC
>JAPKZH010000423.1 GCA_026393905.1 Candidatus Aminicenantota bacterium | reverse complement strand
AAACGTCAAAGAGACTTCGATCTCCGAGATTTGGATCAACGAAAAGATGATGGAGCTGCGCCGGAAGGTCATCGCCGGTGATGTCGCGGACCTGGAGACTTGCTCCCAATGCGACCGGCTCTGGAGAAAGCAGTTTTTCGGGATTCCCCGGGATTATCTGGGACGGTTCTTGCTCAAAAAGATGGATTGAGCTCCGCCCGAGACCCGAACTTGGCGGCCGTGGTCATTCAATGCCGGCGTCCTCCAAAAGGGCGGCCGTTTTCCTGAGGTTGGCAAAGTCAAAGAGGAGATGGTAGCGGAACTCGATCCTCACCTTGAACGGCCCCCGCCGGCCTGCCGGGCGGTCGAGGTCGAAGGCCACGATGTTGGCCCCATCGCGAAGCGGCTGTTCGATGATGCGGCCGTTTTCGAGGAGGATCCGGACCTGCTGGGCATAGTTTCCGTACCAATAGGCGTTGGCGAAATCGAACGGGGAAAATAAGCGGAGCTTGACGATCGCTTTTTTTCCCGGAGGAGGAAGGACTTCGAAGCCGGCCTCCTTATCGCAAAATCTCACGTCCCGGCCGAAGAGGCGGACCTTTGGACCGACGCCCTGCAGATAGATGAAAGGCTCTTCTCGTTTGCCCCCGCCTTTTCCCGTCGGAGCATAAGGAATTTCACGGACGGTCGAGGGAATCCGGAGCGCCTGATAATCCAAATAATATTTCAAGGTGAACGGCATGTCTCCGGGCAGCGGAATCGAGCAGGTCACCTGCTCGGATGATCCCGAAAACATCTTCGACGCGGAGGCAAATCCCGGGACTTCCACATTCAACCGAAACCTGGCCGATTCTCGGGTCTCGGCATTCTTGAAAGTGAGATAGAGGTAGCCGTCCCGGCTTTCCAAGCCCGCGGCTTCCAACTGAGGGATATGGGAGGGCACGGGTTCCGACAAATCGCGGGGGAATACTGGACTTTCAATATCATAAACAAGGATGCAGCCGCCGACATCCTTTCTTTTGAAAGGGATTCCCACCCTCGAGAGAAGACGGTTCAGGTTCTCTGCTTGCTCCCCTTCGGCCGTCCCGGGACCTTTAAGGAATACGTAATTGTCATGAGGCGCCTGGTTGTCATAGAGGAGCCGGTAGGGATAATATTTGTTCACGCCGAAGGAATTGACGATGACCTGTTCATGGCTGTTGCCCGTCAGGACATAGGCGGTCTCAAAGCTGCCTCGCCAGAAGCGGTTCCCGGTCGCTTTCATGGCGGCGATGACTTGCTCAAAGTAGCCAGCGCTGTCCTTGACGGACAGGAAATAGGTGTATTGTGTTTGGCCGTTCCCGAGAAAGACCAGGATGACGAAAAGGCCGGCGAACAAGAAATATTTCAACCGGCTCCTGATCCACAGGAATGGGGCCGCCAGGAGGACCGGCAGGCAGACGTACAGCGGAAACAAATAGCGAACGGCGATCTTGCTGCTGAACCCGGAATAGGCGTACAGGCCGGCAAAGACGGCCAGAAATATCAGGAAGATCCGCAGCCGGGCATATTCTTTCTTTTTAAAGGACAGGTAGATGAGGGTTCCCATCCCTGCCAGAAGGAGCAGCAACAAGAGAAGGCCGGCGGCGTTGTCCCGGGCCAGGAGAAGGGATTGGATCAATTTGAGGGTAGCCCGGGATTTTCCCTGGCCCCAGACGGCTTTTTCTCCCCCGGCCATGAATCGAAGGAGTTGAAACCCGTCGAAGATCTCCTGAAGAAGCAGCGGGAAGCCTCCCGCTGCGGCATAGAGGAAAAGAATCCCGTACTTTTTTAGGGCCGGCCGGGCTTTGAAAGCCACGATCAGGAAGGCGGTGAAGATGAAAGCCGCGGTGATTTGATGGGTCCAGAACGACAGCCCCATCAGGAAGCCGAGCAGCGGCCAGAGACGATCTTTGTTCTTGTAGGCAATGGCGTAGGCCGTATAGAGTAGGGCGGCCTCGAGGAAAAGCACCAGGGC
>JAPKZH010000507.1 GCA_026393905.1 Candidatus Aminicenantota bacterium | reverse complement strand
GAAGAGGGAATTTTGGGCCGGGAGATCGAATGCAGCGTTCTTGGAAACGACGACCCGCAGGCATCCCTTCCCGGGGAAATCATGCCCTCCCGCGAATTCTACGATTACGACGACAAATATCTCGACGGCAAGACGGAATTCAGCATCCCCGCCGGACTGCCGGCTCCGATCATCAAGGAAGTCCAGAGGCTATCCATCGAGGCCTTTAGAGCTTGTGACTGCTCGGGAATGGCCAGGGTGGACTTTTTCCTCCAAGCCCGCCCCCGGAAGATCCTGTTGAGTGAGATCAACACCATTCCCGGGTTTACCGAGATCAGCATGTATCCAAAACTCTGGGAAGTGAGCGGCCTTCTCTTCCCGCAGCTCGTGGACCGGCTGATCGAGCTCGGGTTTGAGAGACACCGTTCGAAAAAACGGTGTGTTGACAGAGACCGGTCATGAGGATCCTGGGCATTGACTTCGGCGACCGCAACATCGGCCTGGCCCTGAGCGACTCCCTCCGGCTGACGGCCCAACCCCTGGGCACCTATCAGTTCAGAGACCGGGAGGACGCCGACAAGAAATTTTTTGGGGATCTTGTCCGCAAGCATGAGATCGGCGAGATTGTCTGCGGCATCCCCCTGAGAATGGACGGCTCCTCCGGGACACGGGCGGAAAAAACCCGGGTCTTCGCTCGTTGGCTGGAGCAGGCCGTCGGCGTCCCCGTCCGGTTCTGGGATGAGCGGCTGACGACCCGCCAGGCCATCCATGTCATGCACGAGCAGAAGGTCAAGCTCAGCGCCAAAAAGTCCGTGGTCAACCAGATCTCGGCGACGATCATCCTCCAGACCTACCTGGACAGCCAGCGAGCCGATGCCCATGTTTCTGAGAATCATTAAGACCGCCCTCATCCTGGCCCATGCGCTCATCCTCAGCTTGGCCGGCTGGCTTATCTTGGAATCCCGGGGAGCGCTGGCGGCAAAGGCGCAACCCGTCCTGTTCGACGTGGAGAAAGGCAAGGGCGTCCGGGTTATCGCCGAAACCCTCAAACTCAAGGGGATTATCCGGAAACAATGGCCGTTCGTGCTTCAGTACGAATTCTTTTTCTTTCCTCAAAGCCTGAAGGCGGGCGAATACCAGTTCCAGCCTTCCCAATCAAGCCAGGAAATCCTGGAAGACTTGATCCGCGGAAAAATCTACCTCCATGCCGTCACGGTCGCGGAGGGATTGACCGCCAGGGAGTTGACCGACGTTTTTCTTTCCGCCGGCTTCGGCACCTCAGGGGAATTCTTCAAGGCTTTCGGGGAGGCGGAGTTGATCTTCCCATGGGATGCCAAAGCTCGGAACCTGGAAGGCTATCTCTTCCCCGAGACCTACTCCCTTCCCAAGGGGTTCCCGGCCAAAGAAATTTTTGGGAAAATGGTTTCCCTATTCAAGGCCGTCTTCGACGAGTCCTGGCGCCGCCGGGCGGATGAGCTGCGGATGAGCGTCCGCGAGGTCGTGACGCTCGCCTCTCTGATCGAAAAAGAAACCTCCCTCCCCGAAGAAAAAAAGCTCGTCTCGGCAGTCTTCCACAACCGGCTGGGCCGGGGCATGAAGCTGGACTGTGACCCGACCATTATCTATGCCCTCAAGGAAAAAGGCCTATTCGACGGCCGGCTTCACACCAAAGACCTCAAGCTGGACAATCCCCACAACACCTATCTTTATCCCGGTCTCCCCCCCGGCCCCATCTGCAACCCAGGAAGAGAATCGCTCCGGGCGGCCCTCTATCCGGCATCCGATGACTCTTTCTACTTCGTGTCCAGGAACGACGGAAGCCATGTCTTCAGCCGGACGTTGAAGGAGCATCAGGCGGCCGTCAGGAAATATCAAAATTAAAATCAACGTAATAATTAAAATGACATCCCCGTTCGGGCGGCGCTTAGGCCGCCCGCAGCCCCCGGGCCCCGGGGAACCAGTCCCGTCGGTTCCCCCCGTCGGAAAAGCCGACGGGCC
>JAPKZH010000575.1 GCA_026393905.1 Candidatus Aminicenantota bacterium | reverse complement strand
CTATGATAAGGACAAAAATGTCGCGGGGGACCGAAGCCATCTCTTCACCCTGGGCATGAATTGGAATTTAACCGAAAAAACCAGGATCATGGTGAATTTTGAGCTTTATAGGGACGAGTCCGGCAAGACCACGAACTCGGCCCTCTTGGCCCAGTTCCAGGCCGGATTTTAAGGAGAAAAAATGGAAATAAGAAGGGTCGTAGGGATCTTAATCATCGGGTCTTTTATTCTTTTTGGCTTCTCCTTCGGCCGGACCGATCAAAAGCCGCTGACGGGCAAGATCAGCATTTCGGGCGCCTGGGCGCTCTATCCCATGGCTCTCAAATGGGCCGAGGAATTTCAGAAGGCCAATCCCGGGGTCAAAATCGATGTCCAGGCCGGCGGCGCCGGCAAAGGCATTGTCGACGTCCTGGCCGGGATGGTCGATTTCGGCATGGTTTCCCGAGATGTCCATCCCCAAGAAGTGGAGAAAGGGGCGCTGCCGATCGCCGTGACAAAAGACGGCGTCGTGGCCACGATCAGCGAAAAAAATCCTTTCTTGATTGACATCCTGAAGAAGGGCCTGACAAAATCCCATTTTCTCGATATCTGGATCACCGGAAAGATCACGACCTGGGGCCAGGTCCTGGGAACACAGGACAAGGCCGCTGTCCATGTCTTTACGCGCTCGGATGCCTGCGGCGCAGCGGAAACCTGGGCTGCCTACTTCGGAAAAAGACAGGAGGACCTTGACGGCGTCGGGGTCTACGGCGATCCCGGCCTGGCCGAGGCCATACGCCGAGATACTCTTGGGATCGGCTATAACAACATCAACTTCGCCTATGATGCCAAGAGCCTGAGACCTGTGAGCGGTATCGCGATCGTCCCCATCGATCTCGACGGGAACGGAAAAATCGATACCAGGGAAAGCGTGTATGCGACGAGGGACGATATCACCCAGGCCATCGCCAAGAATATCTATCCTTCGCCGCCGGCCCGGGACCTTTACCTGGTCGCCAAAGGCAAACCCAAGAACAGGGCGGCGGTCGAATTTCTCCGTTGGATTTTGACTGATGGGCAGAAATATGTCCCCGAGACGGGATATATTCCCCTGAGCAAGGAAAAGCTTGCCGAAGGACTAAATAAAATAAAGTAGGAGCTAATTCTTGAGGCTGCTGAAAGATCTTATCGCTCGCAAGTTCATGCTGCTGTTGACGACCGTGCCCGGGTTCCTGGTCTTTTTGATGCTGTTCGGCCTTCTCCAGAAGTCCCGAGCGATCCTGGCCCTTAAATCCTTTTCTCAACTGCTGTTCAGCTCGTCCTGGCATCCGCTCAAGGGAGAATTCGGGCTTTTCCCATTCCTGATGGGAACCTTGTGGGTGACGCTCGCGGCCATGGTCATCGCCGCTCCCATTTCGCTCCTGACGGCGGTCTATCTGTCCGAGTATGCCCCGAAATTCGTCCGAGAATTGGCCAAGCCCATGGTCGACCTGCTGGCCGGGATCCCTTCCGTCGTGTATGGCGTTTGGGGCGTGCTCCTGGTCGTCCCCTTCGTCGGGAAGACGCTGGCCCCTCTTTTCGGCACCTATTCTTCAGGGTATTGCGTGCTTTCCGGCGGCGTGGTCCTGGCCATCATGATCTTTCCGACGATCATCCATGTCTCCCTGGAAGTCTTTTCCTCCGTTCCCAACGCCCTGCGGGAGACTTCGCTTTCGTTGGGAGCCACCCAGTGGGAGACGGTCAAGCATGTCGTCTTGAGAAAAGGTCTTCAGGGGATCATCGCGGCGATCGTCCTCGGCCTATCCCGGGCGTTCGGGGAGACGATGGCGGTCCTGATGGTCGTGGGGAATGTCCCCAAGCTCCCCCATTCCGTTTTCGACAGCGCCTATCCCCTGCCCGCCCTCATCGCCAACAATTACGGAGAGATGATGTCCGTTCCCCTCTATGATTCCGCCCTGATGCTGGCGGCGCTCGTGCTTCTGCTGGTCGTCCTGGTCTTTAATCTCGCGGCCAGGTTCATCCTGGTCAAAGCCGAACGGAAGTCCGAATGAAAAAACTGCGAAGGCGAAAAATCGAGGAACGCGTCTTCAAGCTGTTCATGATGGGCTCGACCGTCGTCGTCATCGGAAGCCTGCTCCTCATCGTCGGGACTGTCGTCGTTAAAAGCCTTCCGGCCATGAAGCTCTCGATGATCACGCAGACGCCGAAAGGGGGATACTACCTGGGCAAGGAAGGCGGAATTCTCAACGCCATCGTCGGGTCACTGTACCTGGCTTCGGGGGCTACGCTGCTTGCGGTTTTGCTCAGCCTGCCAATCGTCATTTTCTTGAACATCTACACCAGGAAATCCTCGGCCTTGGCCATGTTCACCCGGTTCTCCCTAGATGTCATGTGGGGCATTCCCTCGATCGTCTATGGGGCTTTTGGCTTTATCGTCATGATGTTTTTCGGGCTGCGGACCTCGCTCCTGGCCGGGATCATCACCGTCGCCCTGCTGGAGATCCCGATCATGACTCGGGCCATGGATGAGGTCATCCGCCTGGTCCCCGAAACCCTGAATGACGCTTCCTATTCGCTCGGGGCGACGCGGCTCGAAACGGCGCTCAAGGTGATCGTCCGGCAGTCCCTCCCGGGGATCGTCACGGCCGTCCTGATCGCCTTCGGACGCGGGATCGGGGACGCCGCCTCGGTCCTTTTCACGGCCGGCTTTACGGACAACATCCCGACATCTCTTCTGCAGCCGGCGGCCACGCTCCCCCTGGCCATCTTCTTCCAGCTGGGCACTCCCTACCCCGAGGTCCAGCAAAGGGCCTACGCCTCGGCGGCGGTGTTGACGCTGATCATCCTTGTCATCAGCTTAGGGTCGCGGTTGCTCATCAAGCGATTGGCAAGGCATAGGATAAAATAACGGATGGAAAATTCGTATTATTGCTGCGATCGCAGAGTGGG
>JAPKZH010000079.1 GCA_026393905.1 Candidatus Aminicenantota bacterium | reverse complement strand
GCGAAGCTGATGATGGGCCAGATCAACAAGACCGACAAGCTCGATGCGACGGGGTTGGCCACTCTGCTGCGGAACGGGACGCTGCCGTCGGTCTGGATTCCGCCCAGAGATCTTCGCGACGAGCGGGAGCTGCCGCGGATGAGGATGAGCCTGGTCTCGGTCCGGACGATGCTCAAGAACCGGATTCATGCGACCTTGGCCAAGTACGCGATCGAGATTGACGAGGTCAGCGATCTGTTTGGGGTGAAGGGGCGGGAGCTGCTGAAGACGCGGCTGGAGGAACTGCCGCCCTACACCTGCCAGTCGGTCGAGACGCAGCTGGAGCTTCTGGACGAGGTCAAGGCCCATCTCGATCAAGCCGAAAAGGAGATCCGGGAGGTGGTCAAGACCACGCCGGCGATGACGCTGTTGATGACGATTCCTGGGGTGGGGCCGATCCTGGCCGTGGTCATCGGCTTGGAGATCGGGGACATCGCCAGATTCCCGAGTCCCGAGCATCTGGCCAGCTATGCCGGGACGGTTCCCCGGGTCCGGTCGAGCGGCGGGAAGACCTCCTTTGGGAAGGTTCGGTCGGACGTGAACCGATACTTGAAGTGGGCCCTGATCGAGGCGGCCAACATCATCATGATGAACCAACGCCCATGGTCGGGCACTCATCTGGGCCAGCTTTACTTGAGGCTGAGGGAGCGAAAAGGGCATGCCAAAGCCGTCGTGGCCGTCGCCCGGCATTTGGCCGGAGCCGTTTTTTGGGTCTTGAAAAAGAATGAGGCTTACAAGGAACCGCAGAGATCGATTTCGTCGTCCCAGGAGTAAGCGCGGCGCTCGCATGAGTCTTCGAGACTCGTTCATTGATTGCGCGACTCGCTGGGGAAGATGCTCATGCCGAACCAACGGCGAATACATGCATCCGGCGAAACGGATCGAGCCCCCCAAAGGCGAACCAGAGTCCTTCAAGGTGGAAGACGACATTATGATAGAATCACCTTTATAAGGCTTTGACATCTGCAGCGCTTTCATACATGCGAGACAGCGAAGCTGTCGTGGCAATCTCCTCTTATGTCTCTCGCAAGGAAAGAAAAAATTCCTGGTACCTATTCCAGCCTCTTGATGATGTGCCAGCCGTATTTGGAAGTCCTCGGGTCATAAACGGCCAGGCCGATCCCGTTGACGGAAAGGCCGAAGCTCACATCGCCGAAGCTTTTGACCATCCCGGACCGTGAATACTCCTTTTTTGCCTTGTCCGGATCGATCCCAAAATTCGTCATCTTGTAGATTCCGGGATACTCGTCATCCGTATATTGTTTGACCATGGCGTCAAAATTATCGCCCTTTTTGATCCGCTCAAGAATCTGCTCGGCCAGAGCTTGGGCTTCATCCGGCGTCCGCTTGACCTTCTCTTCCGGAATCGATCCTTTGAAGGCAATCAGGATGTGCTGGACGGCGACCCGATCGGGCTCGCCGGCGAGTTTGCGAGGCTTTGCGGCGGTGATCAGGTTCTCGACCTCGTCGATCTCTTTTGGGACATTTTTGGTTAAAATCTCGCAGCCATCCTTTGTAATCAGCACGGTGTCCTCGACGCGAACGCCGATATTCTTTTCCGGATAATAGAGCGCGGGTTCGATGGCGAAAACCATCCCTTCCTGAAGTGTCTGGAGGCGCGTCCCGACATCGTGGACGCACATTCCGACAAAATGGCCGAACCCTCCCCGGAGGCCGCGGCTGTCCAGCCCCTTTTTCTTCAACACCTCTTCGACGTGTTTCTGGACATCGGCCCCGGTGGCACCCGGCTTATAGGCTTCGATGCAGGCTTTCTCCACTTCGAGCACTACCTGATAGACCTCGCGCTGCTCCTGTGTGAACTTGCCCGAGACAGGCCAGGTTCTCGAAATATCCATGCAGAGCTGGTCGAGGTCGGCGCCGAAATCCATCAAGACGAGGTCTCCTGCCTCGGCCTTCCTGGAATTTTTTTCATAATGCAAGACGCAGGTATTCGGGCCTGAGCAGACGATCGGCGGGTAAGCGGCGCCCTTGGCCCCTCCCCTAAGCACGATATGCATGGCGGCCGCCTCGATTTCATATTCGAAGACGCCGGGTCGCGAGGCCAACATGGCCTGCTTGACAGCCTCTGCTGAAATTTTTCCATTCCGCCGCATCACTGCGATTTCCTCAGCGCTCTTGATCATGCGCAGGGCGTCAATGTGCGGCGTAATATCCTTGATTTCAAAGGAGGGATAGCGCTCTTTGAGCTTCTGGATACGATTATTGTCGAGCGAGATCTGGTCGTTGTAATGGATACGGTTTTTCCGGCCGATAAAGAGAGCGACTTCGCTGCGGGAGGTTTCCACGGTGTCCCCAGGCTGGAGCCGCAGGTAAGCCGGGGAAAAGCTTCGCATATTCCGAGAGATAAATTCATCGAAATACGTGACATCATAAAGATTGGCCAGCCCGGTCTTTTCCTTGGCTTTCTCGTCATTGAGGAGGTTCGGCCCGCCCACCATTTCTTCTCGGGCAGTCTGGCGGGGAAGAAAAAGATGGGTCTCTCCCGTTTTGGCGTTCATAACGAGAATAGCGCCCATATCTTCGATGCCGGTGAAATAGAAAAAGTCATTGTCCTGCCGGAAATGCGCCCCCGGATGAAACATGGTCTCGCCGAACAGGATGATCATTCCTTCCTTGACCCGGTCGGCCAAGGCCTTGCGCCGGCGCATGAACTCATCTTTGCTATAGCCCGTCCGCTGGGCGAAAGAAAAGACAAGCATTAGTTGTAAAAGAAACAAAGACACGAACAAATACTTGGCCGATTTTTTGATCGTCATCAAAACCTCCTTGTCCAAAGGACAAGCCTCAGATCGTCGTTATTTTCCAAAACCCGTTCCTGGCCCGTAAAATAGCGCGCCAAGTTGGAAAAAAGCCTTCTTCCACAACGAACTGCGTCTGGGGTCCCGCCACCTGTCTGGAGACGCAGGCCTGTTTTGTGTCCAGCTGGGAACCTTTCCGAGCGAATACCGGTGGAAAGCCGTTTGTGAATGGCCGAAAAGAATTCCCTCCATTCCGCATGCCGCATCCGTCTCCGATTTTAAAATGCTTTAACTCGAAATCCGGGCAATAGAGATAATCCTGATCGGCGGCTTTAAGCTTTGGTTTTCCTTCGGCGACTGATGGATTTTCTTGACAACGTCCATGCCGGCGACGACTTTGCCGAAGGCGGCGAATCCTTGGCCGTCCTTATTGCGCCTGCCGCCGAAATCGAGCTCGGGCTGGTCGCCAACGCAAAAAAAGAAGCTGGAGGTGGCGCTGTCCGGGCCTCCCCTGGCCATCGAGATGGCGCCGTCGGTATGTTTAACGCCCGTGACTGAAGTCCTCTCGAGCACTATCGCCAGAAATTCCTTATCCCTGGCAAGCTGGCCGCCCTGGATGACTTCGATCTTGATCTCGTCTTTTGGCTGATTATCCATGGT
>JAPKZH010000608.1 GCA_026393905.1 Candidatus Aminicenantota bacterium | reverse complement strand
ACTATCTTTGCCGAAGAAGTGCTGATCGTGGTCAGCGCCTCGATCATCCCGTATCTTCTGCCGCTTCCGTTTATGGTGCTGTCGCTGTTCACGGGCGCCCTCCAGGCCTTCGTTTTCGTGCTCCTCGCCTGCATCTATATTTCCGGGGCCGTCGCCCATGAAGAGGAACATGAATCTCGATAATATCGAAACCTCGAAAGGAGTTTTGTCATGACCAAGAAATCCAAAGCATTCGGCCTTCTTCTGTTCTTCCTGTTGATCGCCGGCGCACCGCTCCTAGCCCAGGAAGGGACTCTGACCGAGTCCAAGGTCTCCCTTTACAAGCTGGCCATCATCGTCAGCGGGGCCATCATCACCCTGACCGCGGCCGCCGGCGCCTTTTGCCAGGCCAAGGCCCTCAGCGCCGCCTGCGAAGGGATCTCCAGGAACCCTCAGGCCGCTCCGCATATCCGGTTCCTGCTGCTCCTCGGGCTGATCCTGATCGAAACCCTGGTCATCTATGCCCTGCTCGTCACCTTCATTATCTTGATGGGGAAGTGGAGAGGCGGATTCTAGGCAGGCCTCGGGGATGGCCTGGGGACGCTTATTTGAAACGTCCTTAAAACAAACCCGAGAAAAAGGCTGATGGCCGCAAACATTTTTAGGATCCTCGGCTCGACCTTCAAGAGGTTTAATGCCGACAAGTGTTTCAGTCATTCGATCATCATCTCCTACTTTTGCTTTCTCTGCGCCGTCCCCCTGATCGCTCTCTTCGCCTTCGCCACGACGAAACTTCTTGGAAGCTCGGAGATCGCCATCCGGAGCCTCAATGTCTTTACCAAAGAATTTTTCGACAAGTACGACCCTTCGTTCTTCTCAAAGCTCAGCGGAGTGTCCAAAAATATCAGCAGCCTGGGCTGGTTCGGCCTCCTCGGATCGCTCATCGCCGGAAGCTTCCTCTTCTCCAACCTGATCTATTCGATCAATTTCATCTTCAAGGCCAGCTCGCAGAAGTCGTTTTTCTACAACCGGCTGATGGAATACATCATCATGCTCATCATCGCCGTGATCCTCATTTTTTCGCTGTCGATCACGGCCGTCTGGACCGCCCTCCACCGGCTCATCAAGGAGAGCGTCTTCGTGGCCGAAACCCTGAATCCGAAGGTCCTCCCTCTCATTGACAATTTCCTGATCCAGTATCTCATGCCTTTCATGCTGGGATTTTTGGTGCTTTTTGTCCTCTATAAATTCATTCCCGAAGTCAAAGTCCATACCAGGGCGGCGCTGGTCGCGGCGGCGATTGGTTCAATCCTCTGGGAAATCTTCAAGCGGATTTTCGTCGTCTACGTCGCCCATTTTTCGGCGATCGGAGTTGTCCTGGACAAGCTCTTGAAGGGCACATTGACGTCTATCATTTTCTTTCTGTTGTGGATCTCGTTCTCGCTGGCCATTCTCCTCTGGGGGGCGGAGCTGGCGGCCGTGCTCAACGAAAGGATCGACGCGCGCAGAGCCCGAGCCTAGATTCGTCACAGAATAACATGGCCTTCTTGGGGTTATTAAAAGAGGCCATTCTGCGGAAACGGCTGAATATCGGGAGGTTGCCATGAGAATTACAGTGAGGGAGCTGGCCCAGCGGCTGAACTGCCTGTTTGAAGGGGACGGCGGGGTCGAGATCTCGGGAGTGGCCAGCCTGGAAGCGGCCGGCAAGGGCGACCTTGTCTTCCTGGCCAAGCCTAGATTCAGAGGGCAGCTCGAAAGAACTCAAGCCTCTGCGGCCATCCTCCCCTTGGACGAAAAATTCGATAAAATTCCCGTCATCCGGGCCGCGAACGCCCATCTGGCGTTCATCCGGGCCCTTGAGATGTTCTACAAACCCTACCGGCCGGAACCCGGGATTCATCCGACGGCGATCGTTTCGCGCTCGGCAAAGGTCGCCCGGGACGCAGCCATCGGGCCGTTCTGCTCGGTGGGAGACGAGGCGGACATAGGGGCGGAAGCGGTGATTTTCCCGCTCGTCACGATCTATCCTCGGGTTAAAATCGGCGTGCAAACGGTCATCCATTCCGGCGTTTCGATCCGAGAGGATGTCAAGGTCGGCAACCGGGTCGTGATTCATAACGGCGTCGTCATCGGGTCGGACGGGTTCGGCTATCTGAAGACGGACGACGGAAGCTATCTCAAGATTCCTCAAAAGGGGATTGTCATCATCGAG
>JAPKZH010000192.1 GCA_026393905.1 Candidatus Aminicenantota bacterium | reverse complement strand
CCTGGCAAATGAGCGCCATGGACCAGAATGTCTTCCAGGGCTCGGGCTAAGCGGTCGCCACTCAATCGATCCTCGAGCGAATCGAGCAGCCACAGTATCCCCCTTACAGTGACATTCTCTTAGGTTGCCGCCGTCTTCAAGTGCTTGTCATTCGTCAGGAGAACGGCGCCGCGGGTTTTAGCCATGGCCAACGAAAAAAGGTCGGCTATTGAAGGCTTTCTATAGAGCGCTCTCAGAGTTTTAACGAGCAGAACTTCTTGGGGCTCGGCGGACTGGATCTCCGCGCCCAAGCCGATGAACGGTTCGATTCCTGGATCCCGCAGCTCATCGGCAACGACATCCGGGATGATGAGCCGCACTTCAAGGTCGCAGAGAATGCCCAGCAATTGCCAATGCCAAAGATCTATACAAAAACATGTGTCGGCAATTCCTGCTGGCTTCATACCAGATTCTGGTACCGCACTTCCTCACGGAGTTTATCGAGGGAAATTCCGGAAAGTTCGGCCGCCCGAGCCGGAGAGACGAGGTCCTCGGCCACCGCCTGGATAGCCAGACGTTTCAAGCGGCTGGACGTCTCATCCGGCAACTGCTCACCTGGTTCGCATTTATGCCAGTCTTGCGTCCGGAAACAGCGAAATAGGCTTGCTGCGTATCCATTGGTAATTATCCCCAGGTCTTTGGCTCGATAGATCCATTGCTGAATGCTCATACCGTATTTCCTCTTCAGAGTGAAGAGTTCAGTCAGCTCGAGTTTATGGCGCTTTTCACCAAGCTCACGACGGACAACTTCGTCGGGGACAAGAAAGGCGCCGGAAAAGCGCCGCGCGGCTTTTTCAGGATCAAGCCCTTTTACAGGTTTCATCACCAGATGCCCTAGTTCATGGGCGAGACTCGATCGCTGGCGGTCGCCCGAAAGCTTGGCTTTAACGACGATTACGGGGATATCGTTATTAGCCCAGCAAGAGAAGCCATCAAATTTTCCTTCTTCGCCTGGCCATTGAAAAATCTTTATGCCACTATCTTCAAGGAGTTCAGTCAAGTTCTCAATAGGGGCCAGGCCCAGGCTCAAACGGGAACGGATGTCCTTGGCCAAGTTCTCTACGTCCTCTAGACGTTCGATGGCTAGGAGATTCTCAGGGGAGTAAAGAAATTGGGCAAAGCGCTTTGGAGGGAAAAATGATTCGAGCTCCAGCCACCTTTCAATGCGGTCTTTAACCTGGGCCCGAATCGCCGCTAGATCCCGTTTTCCAAGCCCGCTGCGTTTCCGACAGGCGAGTTCACTTAAAGTGACGAGGCTACTCGACGGCCTAAAGAAATAGTCGATGGCTATCCCCAAGGCATGGGCGAGCGCCAAAAGGACTTCTGACCGCGGAGTGTCCAGCCCTTTTTCATATTTATAGAGGGCCTGGCGAGTCACGATTCCACGCGCGGCCTTGGCGAGAGTCGCCAGCGACCATCCCCGGGCCTTTCTCGCTTGTTGCAGTCGATCTCCTAGCAGGCTCATTTTTTTCTCCTCGGTTTACAAATATAATATATTATCTGATATATGTCAACCGATTTTTGTTGCGACTTTCCCCTTTCTCCATTGTGAAAAATCATTCTCCCCGACAATAGAAGCTGTCAAGAAGAGACGAAAATAGCGTGTTTCGGCTCTATTTGCCCTGTGCCCTTCTCTCGAGAATAATGACGATCCTAAATAATGAATTACAAATTACACCAAGGAAGCCGGCAAAGGCCGGCAGAACCCAAAAGGTGGGCGTCAAACCAGCCCAAGACACATTCAAAGCCGCAGTCACAAGGCCGACGATCAACAGGGCAACCCCAAGAATACGAAAGAAAAAAATCCAGCCTGACCTTATTCCTAGGTTTCGAAAAAGACTTCAAAGAGCGGCGGGAATGTTCCGGCTAGCCCGATGAAAATTAAGAACGATTGGCGGATTTATTTTTTTAAGAAAGCGCCTTTGATCTCAGCCAGGCCGACGCCAAAGGCCTGCCGGGCGATTTGATCCAAGGCTTTCTCATCGCCCTGAAAGTGAATTGTCATATGGATGTGCCCGAAGGTCTCCCCGGGCTTGAGTGCGGCCGCGGGCGAGGAAGACTCCAACTCATAAAAAGGACCGAGGGGCTTGGCG
>JAPKZH010000387.1 GCA_026393905.1 Candidatus Aminicenantota bacterium | reverse complement strand
TCAAACTTGACGATCCCAAGGTGGATACCGAGATGATCCTGCTTATCCACCGCGCCCACCTCAAGCAGAAAGACAGGTACCTGCAGGCTCTCAAAAACGGCATCGAATTCTACAGCAAAAATTATGGGCCCTATCCGTACGGGACGATCACCCTGGTCGACCCGGCGCCGGGCGCATCCGAGGCCGGAGGCATGGAGTATCCGACCTTGTTTACGTCCATGACCATGAGTTGGATGCCGAAGGGCATCCGTATGCCGGAAATGGTCACCATCCACGAGTTCGGCCACGGCTACTGGTACGGGATCGTCGGCTCGAACGAGTTTGAAGAGGCCTGGCTGGACGAAGGGATTAATTCGTACTCTGAAGTCAAAGCTATGAGCAAGTATTATGGTCCGGACAGCGCCATGATCGATATCGGAAACCTGAAAATAGGCGACCTGGCCTTCCAGCGGATCTCGGTCATCGGGTCGGGGAAAATGGACCCTATCGTGAAAAATTCCTGGGAATACGTGACCGGCGGAAGCTATGGTTTGAACGTCTATAACAAGGCTGCCCTGATGCTCCTGACGCTCGAGAAATGGCTCGGGGAAGACGTGATGGCGAAGATCATGAAGACATACTACGAAAAATGGAAATTCCGCCATCCAAGGTCGCAGGATTTTGTCCAGGTCGCCGAGGAGGTCAGCGGCCGGGACCTGAAATGGTTCTTCGACCAGGCCCTCCGCAGCCCGGATAAACTCGATTATGCCATCGGCTCGTTGAATTCCGAGGAGGTAAAGGAACCTGAGGGTATCTTTGATGGGAAAACACCGGAGGCCAAGGATCAACGCGGTAAGACCTCAAACAAGCCCCTGAGCAAAGCCTACCGGAACGAAGTCGTGGCCGTGCGATACGGCGACTGGATCTTTCCCCAGGATATCCTGATCGTTTTCGAGAACGGCGAGAAAATCCGAGAGACATGGGACGGCAGGGACCGATGGAAACGTTTTGTCTACTGGAAACCGGTGCGGCTGGCCTATGCCCAGGTAGACCCTGATCGAAAAATGGTCCTCGATGTCAACTACACAAACAATTCCAAGGTCCTGACGCCGAAGCGGGCGCCCATCATGAAATATGCCTTGGGCTTCATGACGTTCTTCCAGGGCCTTCTGTCGTTTGTTTCTTTGTGAACGGGGAGGCGCCGATGAACATCTTCAAAAGCTACCGAAAAGGAATCCAGGAAGCCACCCTGCGGCCGAACATGGCCGTCGTTCTCTGGATGATTAATTTCTTCTTTGCCTCCGTCATCTATTTTCTTTTCTCGGCCATGCTGAAAGCCGCCTTCGGAAAAAGCCTGCTGGCTTCCGATCTCCTGCAAAAGCCCAACATGGATGTCCTCCTGGAATTCCTCACCTCTGCCGGGACCTCTCTTGGGATGCTCGTGACGGCCGGCCTGGTCCTGGCCGTCCTCTTCTTTTTGGCCGGCATTTTCGTGAACGGCGGCATTTTGCAAACGCTCGTCCACCGGCGAGACCAGGAAGGCTTCGCCCAGGTGTTTTTTGCCGGCGGGGGGAAATTTTACGGCCGGTTTTTCCGCCTGTCTATTTTTTCCTTGATCCTCTGGATTCCGGCCGTTTTCCTGTATCTGATCATCAACGGGGTCCTCGGAATTTTCACTAGGAATTCGCTGAACGAACAAGGTTCTTTTTATATCGGGTTGCTCCGGATGGCGATCACCCTCTTCTTTGTCTTCCTGATCAAGATGATCATGGACTACGCCCGGATCAGAATCGTCACTCAGGATTCCCGTTCTGCGCTCCGCCCGATGCTCGAGGCCGCCGGGTTTGTCTTCCGCAAGCTGGGAAAAACCCTGGCCCTTTATTATTTGCTCGGACTGACAGGAGTGGCGGCCTTCCTTATCTATTGGGGAATTCGGTCCACTTTCTCGGCGGGTTCCTCGGGCACGATCTGGCTAGGATTTTTTATCTCCCAGCTTTTTATCGCCAGCCGGGGCTGGCTGCGAATTGCCTTCCAAGCGGGGCAGTTGCGGTTTTTTACGCTCGAATCCTTCTAGGGAGTCAAAGCGGACGTTTCGGGATTTTATCGAGAGCCGCGGAGGGCGCGCGCGGGCAGCGTGATCAGCGCTTTGAAGAGGTCGAAGACGGCATTGAACGTGATCCCGACCAGGCGGAACGGCAGCAGAAACAGCCAGACCACGGGATAGAGAAGGAGCGCCAAGAGCGCCACGGGCCAACAGATGACGAGCAATATCAGCCAGAGCAAAAATTTCATCGTCGGTGATCCTCCTGTCTTGACCATTGTAAAAGCAATCTCGTCCGAAAATCAACCTTCATCTGATGAAAGTGAGCATCTCCGTTTGCCCTTGGGGACACACACTGTGTGTGTCCCCAAGGGCGCGGTGATGCTTATTAGATTAGACGAAAATGGCGAGCAAAAGGTTTACGGCGAGAGGCCCGAGGAGGTACAGTTATGACCCTGGATCGGGAGCAGAAAGTATATGAGGCCTTGAAGGAACTGGGCATCACGTATTCGTGCTATGAACATCCGCCTGTATTTACTGTCGAGGAGGCCGTCCAGCACTGGCGGGGAATCGCCGGCGCCCACTGTAAGAACCTCTTTGTCCGCAACAAGAAAGGCAACCGCCATTATTTGATCATTGCCGAGCACCTCAAAAAAGTAGACCTGAATGCCCTGGCCAAAAAACTGGGAGACGACCGGCTTAGCTTTGCTTCGGATGAGCGGCTGGCGCGCTATCTAGGGCTGCAGGCCGGCGAGGTCTCACCATTCGGCCTCCTCCAGGATGGCCAACGGGAAGTCGTCGTCGTCGTCGACGCGGACCTCAAGAACGCGGCGTTCGTCAATTTTCATCCCAATGTCAACACGGCCACGATCGGCATCAACTTCGCCGATTTCGAAAAATTCCTGGCCTGGCGCGGCAACCGTGTCGTTTATCTGGTATTCTAAATGATGGGCATTCATAAACGGATATAGAATAACTGTGGAGGTATCTATGCCGCTCGAGAACACATTCCGCGAAATTTCCGAAATCTTTATACCGGCCGATGGTTATCCTGTTGAACGGACCGTCGCCGCTGAGCTCGTGCGATTTCTTAAGAATGGCTCCGTCATTCAAAAAGCCGGCAGAGGCCGGGTCCAGGAGAAAAAGGGGACCTTTTCTGTCGCCGTTGCGGATGAGAAATGGACGGACCGGCTTATGAAATCCGGTGTCAGAATCCCCCGGGACGGCGAATGGGTCTACTTCCGCATGGACAAAAACCGGGGCGGTTGCCTCCTCAGCTCCAAGCCGTATTTTCTCTATGCCGGTTTCCGCGAGGTTTTGGAACAAATATCAGAAAATAGCGAGGCCGGCCGCCGCGGCTGGATGAGGGAAATCAGCTTTCCCGTGGAGAAATCGACATTCGACCTCTTTCTCACTCAGTATGCCCGCACCCTCCGCCAATTTGACCGGGAAAGCTATATCCGGGAATACGCCAGGCTCGGCTTTACCCACGTCGAAGTCAACGCCCTGGCCACGCCGTTTCCCTATGAGCAGGGCGTTCCCGGAGAATTTTACCCGGATTTTTATACTTACTGTCCCGCCCTCGACCAATTCGTGGAAAGCCGTTTGAACCAGGGGCTCTATCCGGAAGAATATCTGAAGGCCAACTTGGGCCTTTTGAAGGAGAATGCCAGGCTGGCCCTCAAATATGGACTCGTCCCGGGGCTTCTATGTTTCGAGCCCCGCTCGGTTCCGGAGACCCTTTTCCAGAAATACCCGACGCTGCGTGGAGCCCGGGTGGACCATCCCTTCAGGAGCTTTAAGCCCCGATACACGCTTTCGCTTGTCCATCCGCTGGCCCAGAGGCATTATTCCGAGCTCCTGACGAACTTGATGAAGGAAGTGCCCGAGCTCGGGTTCATGGCCGTCTGGTCCAATGACAGCGGCTCTGGATTCGAGCACACGAAATCGCTTTATGTCGGACGGAACGGCGGGGCCTACATGATCCGCGAATGGAAAACCGATGAGGACATCGCCAGGGCGGCCGCCGGAAACGTAGCCCGTTTCTTGAGGCTTCTCAGGGAGGCGGGCTCGAAAATCAACCCGCAGTTCCGGGTGATCAGCCGCCTGGAATCCTTCTATGGCGAGCGTCGGTATCTGTGGCCCCAACTCTCGGACGGAGTGGATGTCGAGGTCAATTCGCTCCTCGTCGCGGGATGGGAAAATAACTATCCCCATCCTTCCTATCCGGACATCAAGGTCCTCGGGTCGGCCTTTCATAACACCCTGTGGGACAGGGAAAAAAGCGTCGAGAAAGAGCTGCGGTCACGGGGGAGCCGGAGTTATTTCTATCATTTCATCAACTCCCACGGCAACCATGAGCCGCTGCTCGGAATCCCTTTCCCTTGGCTGGCCTGGGAAAAACTCGTGGCTTGCCGGAAAAGGGGACTCCGGACGCTGGCCCACATGGGCGGGCTCCAGCCTCCCGACAAAGTCCCATACGCGGTGAACCAGGAGGTCTTCAGGGCTTTCCAGTTCGATGCGGGAATGGATATCGATGAGACGGTGCTGGCAATTGCGGAGAAGTATGTCGGCAAAGACGATGCCCCCGATCTCGTCCGCGGATGGCGGTTGGTTGAGCGGGCCATCCGGCGGTTCGTGCCGCTGTCCCTCTATTCGGGTTTCGGGACGGTCTGGAACCGGCTTTTGGTCCGACCTCTTGTCCCGGACATCGACCGGATTCCTGAAGAGGAGAGGTCCTATTACGAAAAATTCATGGTCAGCTCCGTTCACAATCCGAATAAAGTTGACCTGGCCAAAGATGTTCTTTTTGAGCTGATCTCCAAGGACTATGCTCGAAAGGCCTACCGCCGGATCGATCGCTACGTCTGGAAACCTCTGGATGCGGCGGTCGCCCTGTTCAAGAATAAAACGGAAGAGGCCGGGCGCCGGCGCCGGGGAAAAGCGTATCGAGTTTTCCAGGACCAATATTTCCGGACCGCGGCTCTTCGCTGTCTTTACGAAACATTGCGGAACGCCGCGGTTTGGATCTACGCCGTTCATGAGTATCTTGAAACCCGCGACAGGCAAAAGAAAAAAGATTGCCGCCGGCTTCTCAAGGACATGACGGAGCGAGAAATTCGAAACGCGCGCGAGTCGATCCGGCTCTGGCGGGAAGCTCCCGTGGAATGGATGATCGTTTCAGGATTCGGGGAGACGCCCTTTATCTACGGGGAGAACTACCCCGAGCTCCTGGAGAAGAAAATAGCCCTTATGAAAAAATACGGGGGCGACGAACCTTTTATCGACCCCGGCTATATGTTTCGCGTCGAAAACAATCCCTATCGAGAAGAATATTCATAATCCAAGAGGCTTGGTCCGTAATCGGGAAGTCTATCGTCAGTTTGGGTATTTTCGCGGTTGTTCGGACTCGTTTCCTCGTTCCGCGCCGCCAGGTGGTCTTCACGATACGCAACATCCGGCCCGGGTTTCTTGCCTTCGGCTTGGGTCTCGCATAGAATAGCGCGGGAGACAAGGATTTGAGCCGATACGCCATGGGGATCGACCTGGGCGGGACGAAAGTCGAAGCCTGCCTCGTCGACGAAACCCGGAAGATCCTGGCCCGCAAGCGCCGGCCGTCCGAACCTCGTCTTGGTGGGGAAAAGGTCGTTGCCAACATCCTCGAGCTCGTGGCCGACACCGCGGCCGGTACGCCCTACGAGGCCATTGGCATGGGGACCCCCGGAACGTACCACGCCGGCGACGACATCATGTACGGCGCTCCCCACACGCCGCTCTACGAGAAGCCCGGCCTCATCAGCCTCCTCGGCGCGAAGCTCACGGTCCCCCTTATCATCGAGAACGACGCCAACTGCCTGGCCCTGGCCGAGTTCTTCGCCCAGTGCTATGGAAAATACGAGACGGTCATGGCCGTGATTTTGGGAACGGGGATGGGCTCGGGCCTCATCCTCGGCAATAAGCTACACCGCGGCCCGAACGGAAACGCGGGGGAGATCGGCCACTCGTCGATCGACATCAACGGCCGTCTCTGCGGATGCGGCCGGAGGGGCTGCGGGGAGGCCTACCTTTCAGGGCCCAGCCTGACGCGCCGCTACAAGAATCTCTCCGGGGAGACCCTGGCCCCGCAGGAGATCTTTGGGCGGTTCAAGAGAGGGGAGCAGAACGCCCTGGTCCTCTTCGCCGAGTCCTTCCGCATCATGGGCGAGCTCTTCGCCAACTGCGTCAACATCCTGGACCTTCAGGCCATCATTCTCGGCGGCGGTGTCTCAAACATCCCGCTCTGGTATGACGGTGTCCCGCCTCACATGGACAAGGCCATCTTCGGCATCCCGGGACGGCGGATCCCCCTTATGAAGGCGGTGTTGGGGGATTCGGCGGGTGTCCTCGGCGCGGCCTTCCTCGGCCTCCGCGCCATGGGCCTGATGGAATTCTGATAAAGAGGACGGGCGGGGACGCCCCGTGACAGGACCCGTCCGACCTAAGATAGAAAAGCTTCGGGGAAGCGTGAAGAACCGCACTCTGGAGTGGAGGCCAATAGCCAGGCCTTTAATAAGAGGGGGTGCCAGAAGAAGATGCCGGGGGGACCCGCTCGGCCTTATTGATACTTCCCCATGATGTAGTTTTGAGGTTCTCGACCATCACCTTCTGCTGGGTCATGATGGCCTTAACGATGTCGCGGGTCTTCATTGCGGTCGCGCTTATCGCGGCCATGTCCTTGTTCTTGACATCGCTCCGTAACCGGGAATATTATCATTTCGGGAGTGGGATCATCGATTCCTTGCTTAGTGGGAGAATGAATCGTTGGCCGGGCAAAAACGAAATCTCTGTCTCCAACATTCAAGACCAAAGGCCTGAAATTTCGCGTTTTAGGTGGGAGGGCGCGATGAAAAATAAAGCGTTTCGTGTGGCTGCGGCTTCGGGAATTATGTTGTTCATTTGTTCGGGGGCCCAATTTGCCCAAGTGCCGACTTGGAAGGGCAAGATCGTCAAAAAGGGCGAGATTACCGTTGTCCAGGATCCAAAAGAGCCGATTTATCGAAATCCGATTCTCACTCTCAAGGAAGATTTTGTCTTGGGTGGAGGCAAAGCTCAGGGTGAATCCGCGTTCTCTATGGCGTGGAGTATCGCCGTCGATAACGGCGGCAATATTTATGTAGGAGATTTGAAGCAGGCCTGCGTTAAAGTCTTCGATAAGGCCGGCGCATATTTGCGGACTATTGGAAGACGCGGTCAAGGACCGGGAGAAATGAGTGGTGTGCTTTCCGTCTCCGTCAATCCTAACAATCAGGAATTGATCGTTAGCGATGCTCACAAACTGATTTTTTTCGATCTTCAGGGGCGATTCAAAAGAAATATTATGTTACGCGGCATGGCCACGCATGCCTCTCTCGACAGACAGGGAAACGTTTTTGCTTGGATCTCTGATATTCGGGAAAGGCGGAGTATTCTTCGTTTGTTCAGCCCGGATATGACCAAAATTCTATCGGATATCGTCGTCGATCCAGATCTCCCGGATCGGAATATGTATTCGCCGCGGGCGTGCTGGATTCTTGATCCTCAAGGCCGATTGATATTCGGATATGCCAAGACCTATGAGATATCCTTCTATGACGAACATTTGAAAGTCATAAAAAAGATCGTCCGTGAATATGAACCCGTCAAAGTGACAGAGGCGGATAAAAAAATTTACATGAAACGGAGTCTCCCGCCAGGGCACAGCGGCCCGGTGAAACAACCTTGCCCCTCCGTCCATGCGGCGTTCCGAAGCTTCTTTCTCGACGATCAAGGGCATTTTTTTATTCAAACCTGGGAGCGCACTTCAGACGGCCGGCAGGATATTTATGACGTCTATGATTCCGAAGGGCGTTTTTTCGGGCGAATCGCGCTCAACGTCCATCCGGACTTTATCAATCCGATTCCGCGGATTCTCAGGAACAACAAGCTCTACGCTGTCGAAGTCGATGAGGAGGGTTACGAAGTCGTCAAACGCTATTCCGTGGCTTGGAGATATTAAGGATAAACATGGGCGTATTAAAAAGGATCATATTCCGCGGTATCGTCATCTTATTGTCATTAACCTCATCGATATCCTAGGGTTAAATTGATTGTCCGTTACTGCGGTCTTCGCGCCAACGCCCATCGCTGGAAGGTCAGAAAGGCGAGTCTTCATTGAGGTCGCGCTTATCGCGGCCATGTCCTTGTTCTGATCTCGTTCAGATACAAAGGAGACACATTGGGGTATGATTGGCGTCGCCATGTATCCGGAACCGGGAATATTATTATTTCGGAAGGGGGATCATCGATTCCGAGCTTAGTGGGAGAAAGAATCGGTGGCCGGGCAAAAACGAAATTCGCCTTAAGATACATAAACTATTTAGAAAAAGATTCATAATCTAAGAGGCTTGGTCCGTGATCGGAGCCGTCGTCAGTTGCCGTAGTAGCCCAGCCTGTAGCTCACCCGGCAATCCTTGTCTTTCACCTTGACGACGATCTTGTGGAATTTTCCGTCCTTGTTGTAGGGACGGGGCGTATAATACAGCAAATAATAGTTTTCCGAGGATTCGACGGCGCTTTTCATGAGGAAAGAAGCATTGGCCGAGGTTTCTACAAAGCCTCCCGTAGCTTGCGCCATTTCTAGGAAGGCGCTAAAGACGTCTTCCGAATGCTCAAAATATTTGATACCGGGAAGTTCTTTGGTCGGTGTCGTGATGAGCAGGAAGTGGATGGCGGTCGAGGAATCGGCATAGGCTTGTTTGACGGCATTGACGTCAATCAGAACGTCCCGGCGGTAAAACTCGAAGATTCCCTGGACGGTCTGGTATATGTCGGGTCGATCCTGGTAGCGTTCGGTGTAGGTGTAAAGGATCCTGGGGTCGATCTTGGGCAGCAATTCCCTTTGATAAAAGAGATAGACGTATTTCTGGCCGGGCGCGCTCTTCAGGATCTTGGAAAAATTCAGGAGCTGGCTCTGGTCCATTGTCCTCATGCTTTCGACGTTAGCCAGAATTTCGGCATACCGGTTCAGCAGATCGTCGAAGGGCAGATCCTTGTATGGAAGGCTCCCGGTCGTATCGACGAGCTTCTCGCTGACGGGGTTCTGGTAATCCGAGATAGTTCCGACCATGGCCTTGGCCAGGTTTTCCAGGTCGACGATTGCGCTCCGGTACTCGGAACTTCCGGTCTGGCTGTCCAGGCGGAGGATTCGTTTGAGCTGCTCCACGATGTCCTTACGGATGTAGCTTTCGAAGGCTTTGGGCTTCAGCCGGTATGTCTTCATGGGGGTGGTGATGGTCAGGTTGTCGCCGGGCATGATCACGTTCTGGATAAAAAAATCCAGGGCCTCTCCGAGCTTCTCCGTATAGTCAGAAATCTCAAAGAACAGAAAGAAGCTCCTATCGGTTTGGGGTGCAAACCGCGTCAGCTCGTCTCTGCGTTCGATGGCCCGCTTTTTCACAAGATAGACGGCTTCAAGCTTCTGGAGTTTGCCGTCCTCATAGATGTCGAAGTCGTCGATCGTCAAGTTATCAATAAACCGGCTGGCTCTGTAGACCCGGACGGGAACCTCGATGTTGATGACGGTGGATTCTACCGCCAACTGTTGGGCCAGGGCCAGGCCGGCCAGGATGACGAAAAGAAGGCCGAGGAAGGGATATTTTCTCATGGTCCGACAAGATTATGGGCCCATCGCCTTTGAAAAGTCAAACAATAACGATCCGGGCTTTTAGCGAGTCTTTTCCAGGTTGGCCACATCGCGCCAATAACGGAGCTTTCCGGTCTCCTGGGCATCCGGGCTCCCGTCAAAGGCCAGCCCGGACAACCAGGGCTTGCCTTCGATCAGGATTCTCTCTTTGTAAAGGGCTTTGGTCAGGTTGACGACCGTGTAGCTCAGGCTTCCTCCCTCGAGAGAAGCGAAGAGAAAATCGCCGTTGGTTTCGAAGTCCCCGAACCGCCATCGGCCGGCGTCATACGTGTATTTGGGACGCTTGGAGTCTCGGCTCATGTCCTGACGGAGGTCGTTTTTTGCTCCGACGAAATAAGTTTTTCCGGCGACCTCGATTTGGACTCCCTGGCCAGCTCTGGGGGAGTCTACGGAAAGCAACTTAACCTGAGCGGCCAGCTTTTGAGGGTCGTCTTTGGCCGGATGGGGAATGAGAACGGTTACGAACCCGACAGTTTCGCGGAGCTCAAAATGTTGTCCCGTCGTCTGGTGGATTGCCAGCTCATCCTGGTAATGGCGCTTTTGTGGTTCCACTCCTTCTAGCTTGAAGTGTGTTTCCGGGAAGACGATGAGCAAATGCTTATCCGTGGGAAGGTTTTTTCCCTGGGCTCCTCCGTATCCTGCGATGGTGTCATAGACGGTGTCATACCAATGATCGCCCCGGCTGAGGATCTTGCGGGTATGCCAAAGATTCGCCAGGGTGAAGAACTCTTCCTTGAGAGATTTGAAGATGTCCAAAACCACGAAAACATCGGCCTCTTTGACATAGGCGACCACCCGGTCCCACGAATATCCCCAATTGTCATCGATCAGTCGGGTGCGGCTATAATCAAAGTCCGGCAGGCTCAGGAAATCCACCTTCTGGGTTCGCACTTTTCGGTACGAGCCCGCATTTTGCAAGAAATCCAAGATGCCCTGCCCCGGAACGGCTTCTCGAACGCTGTAGCGATATTCACCGGCTTTCTGACCCATCCAGATCTTTTCCGGCCGGACGCAGAGCCGGTTGTGAAAATAGTCCTGCCTATAGTTGCCGAAGGGCCCGCTTGGCATGTAATCCCTGTAGCCGCCGTCATGGAGGAGGACCGAGCCGCCGGACATGAGAAGGATGAGGCTGTTCTCATCGGCATGGCCGTGGGTCATTTTTTCCTCTTCCACGGGGATGGTATCCCTCAAGTAATCGCGAAAATTGAGCCCGCCGTCTCCTTCGTCCCTGTAATTGAGGAGGAGGTACGTCGATTGGGGACTCCAGCCGTCGCGGTAAACGATCTTTTTGCCCTGGACGTCTTCCATGACTTCCTCGGACAGAAACTGAGGTGGGACCGGCGCCACCGCGTCGCTTCCCCAGCGGCAGCAGTCGAGCAGCATGTAGCCGAGGCCGACGCTTTCCGGTTTGTTGAAGTCGATGTATTTGCGGGCGATGGTGGCCGCAGCCCATTTCATGTTGGGGTCTTTGTAAAAAGCGGCGGCGGCTTCGAAGTAGACGAGGAAGTGCGTCCACTGCGATTCCCAGTGGGCGTCACCGAAATCCGGGACGATGCCCCAGGGGCTGATGAGGTGGAGATAGTACTGGGCGTAATAATACATCTCCGGCGTTTTCAGGAGCGCATCCATTTTCTTCAAGGCATCGGCATAGCCAAGAATGGAATAGAGCCAAACGCCGTTATAGATCGTGGCATCCTCGATTTGCCAATTTCCCCAATTATCATCGCCCAGGGCTTTTTTCTGCATTTCCCAGACCTTGACGTTTTTGTGACCGGGAAGGGCGCGGACTGCCCAGGCCAGGCCTTCGGCGCGAAGCATGGACCTATTCATCGGGCCCCATTCCTGGGTCCTGAGCATATAGGCCATGCTCTCGGCGATGACGGTTTCCGCTTTTGCGTTTTCGTCGGGGCTGAGTTGGTTGAGGCGGTGGAGAGTGTCGTAGGCGCGGATATAGCGCATGACGGTGAAAAAATCGGGAAGCGCCGGCACGCCGTCTACATAGTCCAGCCGGATCTTCCGGGCCCAGTCGGGGAATTCGGAGCGATAATCGCCGTAGGTGAGCAGGATTTTTTTGGCTCTCTGAGCATATTCGGGCTTTCGCTCTTTCTCGAAGAGATAGGAATAGATGGCGGCCGTCTCGAGCAGCCCTCCGGGGGGCCGGTATCCGAAGACGTTTTTGGGATCAAACGTCTGTTTCCATCTGCCGATGATTTCGTCGTAGTGCTGCCAGGTCCAATCCGCGGAAGCCCGGGCATAGGCCAGGTATTGGGCGGTGGGGACGGATTCGACGCCGAACATGTTGACGGAAAGTATCGTCAAGAGAAGAGCGGCGAAAATGACACAACAAACTGTCGAAAGAGATTTTTTTATCATGCGTTGTTCCCTCCAAAAGATCGGAAAATCACACGCTCATCATATGAAAAAGAAAAGCGCGTTTCAACCCGGAGCGCAAAAAAATGGCTGTTTTACGTTTCGCGGGGATATTTTCAGGAGTCGGTGCCGCTTTTTCTCCTGCGAAGGTTTTTTACGCCGTTCCCCCCCCGTCTTCTCGGCACGGCGGAACTCGCGCCACAATTTGATATGGGGACACACACCGTGTGTGTCCCCATTTCCACCTCTGTGAAGACGGCGATGGAACCCCGCAATAAAACCTTCTCGTGAGCAAAAGCGTTGCGGACTCTGTGTTTCGCGTTCAGCGCGAAACGGAAAACGGTCCAATAAAATGGGTATTCTGTATATAATAGGGATGTCCTTATGAAACAATCAGAGAATCGTATTAAAGGCTTAGGCAAGCTCAAACGCTTTGCCCAGGGTTCATTTTTGTTCCAGGCCGAAGAGAAAGCGGCCGGCTTCTATTATGTTGAGACCGGCGAAGTCCGCGTTTTTAAGATGGACGAGCAGGGCCGAGAACTCGAGGTCGCCCGCTTGGGGCCGGGAGAATTTTTGGGCGAGGCCATTGCCTTTGTTTCGGGCCGGTTCCCGTTCTATGCCCAGGTTGTCAAAGATTCGGAGATATCTTTTTTTGAAACCCTTATCGTGTTCCGCCGGATCGAATCCGACCCTGCCGTGGCCAGGTTCTTCATTGAATTGCTCGCTCAGAAATGCGTCGCCCTGAGCAGCCGGGTGGAAAGTCTCGGCCTGCGGACGATCCGGCAGCGCCTGATCCAGTATTTGTTGGCCCATTGTTACGGATCCGGTCATTGCCTGATCGAGCTGAAGATGAAAAAGGGGGATTTAGCCAAACTCCTGGGGACGATCAGCGAGACGCTGTCCCGCGGCTTGAAGCAGATGCAGGAGGAGGGTTTGATCGACGTCGATGGGCGGAAGATCCATATCCGGGATTGCCAAAAGCTCAGGGAAGATCTGTCGGCCTGATCTTTTTGAAAATTTAAGGAATGCCCCTCCAAATTGACTTAAGTCAAAGACTTTTTGACCCGCCGATCTTAGAATACCGTTGTTTTCATTCTCTCTCCAAGATCTTCCCCAGCCTTCCCAGAATGCGGGGGAGGGGAAGGGAGGGGAAATTTGAACTTCAAAGGAGAAGAAGCATGGCTAAAAGAAAGATCATTGAGATAGACCGCGACAAATGCGACGGCTGCGGGCTGTGCACGACGGCCTGCATAGAAGGCGCGCTCGAGCTGGACGATGAAAACAAGGCCGTCCTGGTGAAAGAGATCTTTTGTGACGGCCTGGGCGCCTGCCTGGACGTCTGCCCGACCGATGCCCTGAAGGTCGTCGAAAGGGACAGCACGGAATATGACGCCGAAGCCGCCTACGCCCATGTCCTGAAAACACGCGGACAAGAGGCAGCCCGACATGTCCACGGCGCTCAGGCGGCCGAGAGAAAACCGGCCCCTCATTTTCACGGGGGATGCCCGGGCAGCATGGCCAGGGAGATTTCCCATGATCCCCAGCCGCAAACAGACCGGTCTGTTTCAAGCCGCTCGGAGCTAAGCCAATGGCCCATCCAGCTCCATCTGGTTTCGCCCTTCGCACCGTATTTTCAGGGGGCCGACCTTCTCATCGCCGCAGACTGCACCGCCTTTTCCATCGGCGGGTTTCATCAGGACCTGCTGAAGGGGAAGAAGCTTGTCATTGCCTGCCCGAAACTAGACGACACGACAGGATATATCGAGAAACTGGCGGAGCTCCTCAAGCGGAACGACATCAAGTCGTTGACCGTAGCCATCATGACCGTTCCCTGCTGCTCAGGCCTGTATCAAATGGTTGAGGAGGCCGTGGCTCTCTCGGGGACCCGGATCAAGCCCAAAAAAGTTGTGGTCGGGATCGACGGCAGAATCGCCGCCTGATTTTTCGGGATTATTTTCGGGGTCAAACCTACTCGTTACGCGTTTCGTGATTTTCCTGCCTGTTGTTGCGTAATGAGTAGGTTTGACCCCAATCTTTAATTCAAATTGATTAATTCCGCTCCGCCGTAATAGATGCCGTTAAACAGGAATTTAAAGGTGCCGTGTGGCTGGCCGCGGAAGGTGATCTCGGGGCAGAATATGAAAAGCTTTCCTTTGCCGACCGGCGCCGAGACGACTTCAACACCGCGCCGTAAATACTGATCGCCCCATACCCAGCCGCTTCGGAGAGGGTTGGCGTTCTCGAACCAAGCTACGGCCTGGGCGCCTTTCAACGCGGCGTCGGGCGTCAGGTCGAGGACGGGGCTGTTGTCGAAAAAGATATCCAGAAGTTCGGGCATGCCATAAGCCAGGGGATTGGCGTTATCTACGCGGACTTGGAGCACCGAGCCCGGCACATAGAATTTTTGCGAGCCCAGCGGCGTTTCTCTTGCATCCGGCGTTTTTTCGACAAGGTGGTTTGCCATGGGCAGACCGAGATGATAGCCGAGGTTGGCCGAGCCGCCGATGGTCAAGACGGCGCCGCCGTCTTCCAAAAACTTCTTAAGCTGCGGGATCGTTTTATCAGCCGTGATCCGGCCGATCATGTGTCGATATTCTTGGGGAATCGCGTCGGGGTTGAGCTGGCCGAATCCGCCGCGTCCTATGCCTCCGAACTGGCCGGTTTGGACAAGCGCCGGGATGGCGCCGTCGACAAAGATTAGGACATCGAACTTGGCTCCGACATTCCCCTCATCCAGGGCCGGGGCAAAGACAAGCTCGAACGGAAATTCGAATTGCTCGAGAATCCAACGGACCCAGCCCGAGTCCATCGAACCGCCGTAATTGTCCCAGAGCCCGATCCGCAGCGGCTTGAGGCGATAGGCTTCACCCGCAGGCCTGAGGTCTGCGATGTCGATATCCAGGCCGAGCTCCTTGGCCGCTTTATCTAAAACCGGCGCGACCGACGGCTTGGCGGGAACAAAGATCGTCCCGGCGGGATAATCCTTGCTGCCCGCCCGGAACGGCTCTTTAATCCAGTAGACGTCTTCCTTGTTATTGAGAAGCCTGTTTGCGGCGATGAAGGAATCATTCACCTGATGGCTGAGGAAAAAGCCGGCCGCCCGGTCGGCGTTTTGAGCGGCGAAAGCCCCGGCCGGCGGCTTGATCAAATCGCCGATGGCTTGGAAGGGACCGTCGAAAGCGTCGAGAATTCGATCAAAAATGATGCCCATCTGAAAGGCCACTGTCCAGCCCGCGCTGTCATACGGGGCCCGAGGCGGCCCGCCGGGATAGGTGAAATCGTTGGGGTGGTCCTGGGGCTCGAACATGGACATGACGTGAGCGCGGAAAGCCTGAGCGGATTTTACGATGAAGGAGCCCTGGGGATAATTTTTGCCGGCCACGGCAAAGTCTTTGGTTGCCCGGTGGACGGTCACACCGCTTTTGATGAGCGTGTTGACGAATTTGACGGCCGTAGGGAAGTCGGGCTGGTTCGAGGGAATGATGAAACCCCGCGGGTCGCGCTTGGCCGGGTCGCGGAGCATGTCGTAGTACTTCAGCGGGGTGGAGGCTCCGCCTCTCATCCCGGCCGGACGCTCTCCCGCGGCCGGCTGTTGTGTACCCGCCGCGGCTCGCTCTTTTTCGATCTGCGCCTGGAGAGCGGCGATCTGCCGGGGCTCGAACGTCCAGGTGTCGCGGCTGCCTTTTTCGATAGCGTTCTTACCCATGATAAAGCGGTTATACAAAATCTCCTCGCGGCGCCGCAAAGCGAAGTCAAGGATGGCCTTGTCTGCCGTGATCGAATAATCGATGGACTGGCGCATATGCCACTTCTGGGGCATGATGGGGTAGGGGTAGTCGCCCTTGGGCAGAACCCGGTCGGGAATGAAAGGGA
The DNA here is from genome assembly GCA_026393905.1 of Candidatus Aminicenantota bacterium. Lineage (GTDB taxonomy): Bacteria > Acidobacteriota > Aminicenantia > Aminicenantales > UBA4085 > JAPKZH01. The sequence continues at coordinate 16 of JAPKZH010000387.1, read as the reverse complement.
TATCCTGGGGTGTGGG
>JAPKZH010000092.1 GCA_026393905.1 Candidatus Aminicenantota bacterium | reverse complement strand
CCGGTCCGGGTAGGCGTACCCTTCGGGCGTGTCGTTCATCGCCACCGCCACGCAGTTGATGTCCGGCACCTCCCGGGCAACCGACTCGCACAGGTCGGTCGTGAACGTCGCAATGCCGCACCGCCTTGGGATGTAATTCCCAAAGAACGCGATCTTCTGGAAAGAGTACTTGGTAGCTTTCATCTCATTTTCTTCCGCACCACTGGAGTGGCCGGAGGAACATTCATTGTATGCCGGAATCCACCGGACGTCAAACGCCGCCCCTGTTCCGGTTCAGGAGAATTTGGACAATTCATGAGTTTTGCTAAGCTATAATCTCAGTATTTATTGACCTCTGGAAAGATGCCGACCCCGGCCTTCCCGAAGTTGACGATGCCAGGAAGAGGCTGGCGGGGCTGAAGTAGTTTATTCACAATTCAGACCCCTTGACGCAAAGGGCCTAAAATTCCTCGCTTTAAGATGATCCGTGCCGGTTTGAGTCAGGCCCAGTTGACTCTGCCTCCATTCCTTGATAATCTTTAGCCATCCCAAATAGAAGGGGTCAGCAGTGACCGTCAAGTGCCCGAAATGTCAGGCGTAGAATCCTGAGACTAAGCAGTTCTGCGGAGATTGCGGGACGCAGCTTCCGTCATCCAAAGACAGCGATATCATCGTCACCAGGACTCTTGAGACGCCCGGCGAAATTCATGGGCATGCACTTCATGAACCCCGTCCCGCTTATGACTCTTGTGGAGCTGATCAGGGGCATCGCCACTTCCCAGGAGACGTTTGCCGCTGTCAAGGCTGTTGCCGAAAAAATGGGCAAGGTTCCTGTGGAGGCGAATGATTTTCCCGGGTTTATATCCAACCGGATCCTGATGCCGATGATCAATGAGGCTGTTTTTGCCCTGATGGAAGGCGTGAGGACTCCTGAAGCGATCGATACCGTGATGAAATTAGGGATGAACCATCCGGTGGGGCCTTTGACGCTGGCCGACCTCATCGGCCTTGATGTCTGCCTCTACATCATGGAGGTTCTTTACGAAGGCTTCAAGGATCCAAAATACAGGCCCTGTCCGCTGCCCAGGAAAATGGTGGACGCAGAATACCTTGGCCGTAAGACAGAACACGGATTCTATGATTATAAAACCTAAGCATTCTTTAGGTGAGGAGGAAAAGATGAAAGGTGAAGATGCAGAACAAAAGCAGGCTTCCAGGTCCCGGGCGATCGAAGCGGCTGTCTCGCAGATAGAAAAGCAATTCGGCAAGGGCGCGGTGATGAGGCTCGGCCAGAAAGAGGCCGCCGTCAAGATCCCGGCCATTCCCACAGGTTCCATTGCCTTTGACCTGGCCTTAGGAATCGGGGGATTCCCCCGGGGCAGGGTGGTGGAGGTCTTCGGGCCCGAAGCCACGGGCAAGACGACCCTGGCTCTTCACGTCATCGCCGAAGCCCAAAAGCTGGGGGGCCAGGCGGCTTTCATCGACGCCGAACATGCCCTTGACCCCACTTATGCTGGCCACGTGGGCGTGGATGTGGATAACCTTCTCATCTCTCAGCCCGACTACGGTGAACAGGGTTTGGAAATTGCCGAAGTTTTGGTCCGGAGCGGGGCGGTGGACGTTATCGTGGTAGATTCTGTGGCCGCGCTTGTCCCCAAGGCCGAGCTCGAGGGGGAGATGGGCGATGCCCACATGGGGCTCCAGGCCAGGCTGATGTCCCAGGCCCTTCGAAAGCTCACGGCCATCGTTGCCCGGTCCAAGACCTGTTTTATCTTCGTTAACCAGATGAGGGAAAAGATCGGTGTGTTTATGGGCAGTTCAGAGACGACCACAGGCGGCCGGGCGCTCAAATTCTACGCCTCGATGAGGATTGATATCAGGAGAATCACCGCCCTCAGGGAGGGAGACAGCATTGTCGGAAACCGGGTCAAAGTGAAAATTGTGAAGAACAAAATGGCCCCGCCGTTCAAAGATGCGGAGTTCGATATCATCTTTGGGCAGGGCATCTCGAAGGAAGGCGATTTGGTCGACTGCGGCGTGAATTTCGGGCTTCTCGAGAAATCAGGGACCTGGTATTCCTTCAAAGGAGAAAGGCTCGGCCAAGGGAGGGATAACGTCAAGAAGCTGTTCAGAGAGAATCCGGAAATAGCCGCAGAGCTCGAGCAACAAATCCGGATGAAAGCCGGCCTTGTGCCCGAGGTGAAAGAGGAAAAAGAGAAAGAGACAAAAAAATAACATGCTGAAGAGGCGAGAATTTTTGGCGATCACAGGCTGGGGGGGAGCGGCCTTGCTTTCGAGGCATGCTTTTCCTTTGAAAGCTAATTTCATAGAGGAGGAAAAGCAAATGGCTTACACGGCAAAGGACTATTCCAAACTCATCGGCCTGCCGGGTTTCAGCGAAACCCTGTTGAAGAAGCATTTCACCCTTTATCAGGGATATGTCACGAACACCAACAAAGTCCTTGATACGCTTGCCCAGATGTTGAAAGACGGGAAAACCGCAACCCCAGAGTTTGCCGAGCTCAAGAGGCGCCTCGGCTGGGAGTTTAACGGCATGCGGCTCCACGAGCATTACTTTGACAATTTAGGCGGCAAAGAAGCCCTCAATCAGGGAGGTAAGCTCGGGAAAAAGATCAGCGAAGACTTCGGCAGTTATGAAGCCTGGGAGAAAGACTTTAAGGCCGTCGGCACCATGCGGGGCATCGGCTGGGCCGTTCTTTATCAGGACAAGGTGAGTGGAAAGCTGATCAATTTTTGGATCAACGAGCACGACGCCGGTCATCCGGCTGGTTGCGATCCTATCCTGGTCATGGATGTTTTCGAGCACGCCTATATGATCGACTACGGCCTGAAGAGAGCCGACTACATCGAGGCGTTCTTCAAGAATATCGACTGGAAGGCCGCCGAGAAACAAGAAGTGAAGAATCTGAAAGATCCCGATCCCTAGGTGAATCGAGACGCTCTCGAATCCCAGATCGCTCAGAAGCTGCCCTATTACGCACTGATCGAGCGGATTCGAATACACGACTTCCACCGCTTCGGCCTTGTGCCACCTGATCCGAACTTCAAGCAGAACTTATTCCTGGGCCCGACGAAGTTGACAGCTCAGAAAGGTGCGGCGGCTGTCAATTTAACCGCACAAGGGCCGGAGGTATCCACGACAGGTAGCTCTCAAGTAAAGTTTCAGAGGCCATTACTGGTCCAAAACGGCGACTTCTTTGACGACGACTCAGCCAAGTACGTAAAGCTAGAAGATGTTCTGAAAACCTTTCTGACCAAGGCGCGTGATGTCATCGCTGAGTTCGAGAAGCTTGTAGCATAATTACCTGAGTTTATCCCCTATTTTATATATCACATGGCCGTCTGAAGGGAATAGAGTTGAAAAATAATCCTTTATGCTCCGAAAATTTCCCCCCTTTGGCCGCCGAAAATACCCTCCCGCCTTCCCCCTTTCCCTTTTCCCCTCGCCTCTCCGACTCGCCCTTGATGTTGATTATCAAGCGAAATAGAAAGAAGCTGGGGTGATTATCGGCTCGCTAAAGATGTCGCTCCACTGGCTGCAGCTTTAGGCCTGGTTTGTTTTAAATAGCTTCAGAAATCAGGGAAGATTGAGAGTGTGGCTTATCAAGGAGTGAAGCCATGGATTCGTTCTTTGTGATAAAATAATCATAGCTCTCTCGCGCCGGCTGGGGAGAGTCCCATCATCAATCCCCCTTTTGCCAACAGCCGGCAATATGTGTGCCCATAATTTGTTCAATTTCCCGAAAATTCAAGCAGGAACCCCATGAGCGGAGCCCGTGGAACTTTGCCCTTCGGGTTTATTTTTCCACTGTTTCATTATCTCAAGCACTTCTTCATCCGGCACATCATACCAATGCTTGTAAACCTGAGCTACTCATAAAAATCTACAGGCATCTCCAAAACCGCTATCTCATCAGCAATCTTTCCGATATTTTCTGCGACATCCACTCCCGCTACAGGCACTGCTACTATAATTTTCTTTGCACGTTTATTCCTGCAAAGCTTTATCGCTGCCTGCATAGTTGAGCCCATGGCCAGGCCATCGTCAACTAAAATGACGGTTTTATCCTTAATATCAGGCAAGGGCTTGCCTTCTCTAAGAACGTTTATCCTTCTATTT
>JAPKZH010000486.1 GCA_026393905.1 Candidatus Aminicenantota bacterium | reverse complement strand
GACTTCGACGAGGCCGGTGTTGTTGATCTTCCCCACCAGCGAGAAAATCTTCGAGCCCTTGCTGCCTTCGGTGCCGATCTTGGCGAACCAATCGCCGCCTTTCTGGATGATGATGGGCACATTGCCCCAGGTTTCCACGTTGTTGATGTTGGTGGGCTTCCCCCAGAGGCCTTTCACCGCCGGGAACGGCGGGCGCTGGCGGGGCTCTCCCACCCGGCCTTCGATGGAGGCGATCAGCGCCGTCTCTTCACCGCAGACAAAGGCGCCCGCGCCCTTGGCGATCTGGACGTCGAATTGGAAGCCCCTCCCCAGGATGTTTTCCCCCAGGAGGCCCAGCTCCCTGGCCTGTTCGATGGCCCTGGAAATGTGTCTCACGGCCAGGGGATATTCGTCGCGGACGTACATGTATCCTTTTGTCGAGCCGATGGCGTAGGCCCCGATCATCATGCCTTCCAGCACCCGGTGGGGATTTCCCTCGAGAAGGCTGCGGTCCATGTAGGCGCCGGGGTCTCCTTCGTCCGCGTTACAGATGACGTACTTAGTGTCGCCTTTGACCTTGCGGGCGAGCTCCCATTTCGTCCCGGTCAGGAAGCCGGCGCCTCCCCGGCCGCGGAGGCCGGAGCGTTTTACGGTCTCGATGACTTCTTCAGGAGTCATTCCGCTCAGGATTTTGAGGAGCGCGCCGTAGCCCCCGATCGAAAAGTAATCGTCGATCTCTGTCGGGTCGATCAGGGCATTGTCGCCCAGGACCAGGCGTTTTTGTTTTTTGTAAAAAGGGATAGCCGCCTCGGTGGCGGCCCGATCTCCGGTGTTCGGGTCGATATAGAGAAGCTTCCCGAGGACCTTCTTCTTGAGGACGGTTTTGTGGAGAATGTCTCCGGCATGTTCAGGGCCGACTTTCTGGTAAAAGATTTCCTTGGGATGGATGATGATGTTGGGCTCGGCCTCGCAGAAACCGTGGCAGCCAGTCACCTTGACCTTGACTTTCTTTTCGAGCTTGTCTTTTTTGATCCAACGGTTGAGGGCGTCGATGACATTCTGCGAGCCGCGGGCCAGGCCGCAGGTGCCCGCGGAGACCGTCAGGACCGGCCTGGTCTCGGCTTTCCTCAGGCCGGTTTGTTCCCGGATGACGGCCTGGAGTTCCTTGATGGACGTGATTTTTTTCGGGCTCATTTTTTCACTCTTTTCTTGGCGTACGTCTTGATGATGGAATTCACTTTTCCGATGGTCGTATGGGAGTAATAGTTGCCGTCGACGACGACCACCGGGCCGATGGCGCAGCATCCCAGGCAGGCCACGGTTTCCAGGGTGAACCGGTTGTCTTTGGTCGTCTCTCCAGCTTTGATGTTCAGTTTTTTCTCAAACTCATTCAGGATTTTCGGGCCTCCCCGGACATGGCAGGCAGTTCCCAGGCAGACCGTAGCCACATGCTCTCCGCGGGGCGTGAGGCTGAAGGCCCGGTAGAATGTGGCCACGCCCACCACGTCGATGAGCGGAATGTCCAGGCACCGGGAGACGAGCTGCAAGGCCTGCCGGGGAAGATAGTTGTATTCCGCTTGAATGTCTTGCAGGATGGCGATGAGCGCCCTTTTTTCTTTGTTGTGTTTGGCCAGGAATGTGTTCACGGTCGAGTTGACGGCTTCCACTTATTTTCCTCCAGAATGGATTGATTTTTTCTTGATGTCCTCCGGACAAAAGGGAAGGAGTCCCCGGCGGGGAGAAACGGTATATTGGACGGCGGGAGGATTTTGGGGAAGACGAAGATGCAGAGTACAGTTAAAGAATAAAATGTATGACTCCTCTTCTTAACCTAAAAACCGAAAACAATAATAAGGGGGATTTTATAACAGATAAAATTCGTGCTTGTCAAGGGGAAGGCTCGGAGCAAGCGATCCGTTTTTTTTGGTCCTGTCACGGCACGTCCCCGTCCGTCCTCGCTTAAGACCCTCCCACCCGCCACCATAAGCTCCGGGCGGACGGGGAACATGCCGCGCCACCCAAAATGACGAATCGCTTGTTCCTCGCTTAAAGTGGGGGAGAGAAACCATGCCCGCTTAGTCCGATGACGGGCTTTTACGCAGCATACCTCTCGCCCAGCTTATTTAAAGAATCCCGGTCGCTTATTAATCAGATAAAGTCTAAATATTTTCGGCCTTCTCCATACGGGTTGAGATAGTCTTTGATCTCGAGCGTGTCTTTCTGTTCCACGAGATCGATATGCTCCTTCTTGTCCCCGGGAACGATCACCTCCACCTTCGGCCGGAAAATATCCTGCTCATTGGCCTCGCGGACAACGGCGACTCTCTCATCATTCAGGACGACGATGGTCCCCACGGGCCAGACGCCCATCGTCCTGAAGAACTCATCGACGACATCGGGGTCAAGAAGCTTTCCTTTTTCCTTGGTCAACAACTCGTAGATCTGGAGCGGCGGAAAGTCTTTTTTGTAAGTCCGCTTTTGGGAAAGAGCGTCATAGACGTCGCAGAGGGAAACAATGAACGAGGCCGGATGGGGCCGGTGGGGGAAGGCCAGCCTCGGGTAGCCCTTGAGGTCATAGCGCAGGTGATGCTCAAAAGCGACCACCGCCGGGAGGATCCCCAGCGTCTCCTCGTACTTGAGGAGAATCCTGGCCCCGAGGACCGTATGGTCCCTGATCATCGAAAATTCTTCCTTGCTCAGCGTGTCCTTCTTTTTCAGGATCTTGCGCGAGACGAAGAGCTTCCCGATGTCATGGAAAAGCGCTGCGTTGCCCAGTTCCAGCACTTCGTCCTTGGAATACCCCATCTTCGAGGAGAGATGCATGGCCAGGACGGACACGTTCAGGAGATGGGCAAAGGTCAGGATATCTTTTTCTTTGATGGAGATGAGGCCGAGGAATTTCTGGCTTTTCCCGGCGAAGCTGTCCATGATGTCCAGCATGCTGAATCCCAGGTCGAGGGAGCTGAGCGCTTTTCCCTCGAGCATGCTTTCGATCGACTGGGTTACGCCTTGAACCGAAGCTTCATATTGGCCTTGGAGGTCTTCCTGCTCTTTTTGGGCGGCCCTCGGGACCAGCCGAGGGGTTGTCAGTCTCCCCGCTTTGATTTTCTGAATGCCCATTTCGGCTAAATATTCTTGGGGGTCCTCATAATCCTTGATCTTGGGGTTCGTCAGCGCCGCCACGAACCGGCTGAGCTCTTCTTTGCCGAGGGGAGCTTCAAACGACATCCGTTCAATGCCCCGTTCTTTGAGGTAGAGAAAAAGGGAGTGAAGCTTCCGGCTGAGGTCGAACAAGATTTCTTTCTCCCAGGCCAGCTCGTTGTCGACGATCCCGATGACGATCTCCGGTTTTTCTTTGAGGACCGCCTCCAGGTTGCGGAAAGCCCGCTCGATCAATTCCCGGAGCTGGGGATGGTCCGCGGCGTAAATTTTGGCGGCCTGGATGGTGGAGATAAAATCGATGAGAAATGCTTTAATTTTTTCGAGCATCCCAGTCCTCAAGCAGCCGAAGGGCTTCTTCTCTCAATTTTTTGTTCCAGGGAAATCCTCTCCGAGCCAGGGACGCGACAAGGCTCCTGGCCGGCCGCAGGTTCAATTCTTTGACGATCCCGAGATGATCCAGAAGGGCCCGATTTTGAAGCCCGAAGAACGAGGGAAGCCCCAACAGCTTCTCCAGGGCCCTCGGCCGGAGCGAATCGAACTTGGCCAAGACGGCCATGGCCTCTTTTTTGAAAACAAGGTCCTCTTTTTTGAGAAGGCGAAAGAGGAATTTGTCGTCGCATCGCGAGAGGTGCTGCATGGCCTGGAGTGCCCGGATCTTGACCTCCCGGTTGTCCTGGGCGAAGATGGTCTTAAAAACCGTGAGCGATGACTGGGAGTCCACTTCCTGGAGATTTTCGATGAGTTGGTTCATTAAGGGAGTGTCGCCGGCATGCTGTTGGAGATTGATGTTGAAATAGAGTTGGGAGTCCTGGTGAAACTTGAAGAAGGCCCGCAAGATATGCGGTGTGATCCGGCGGGATGAGAAGATTTTTTTGAGATAGATGTTCGCGTCGAGGGTTCCCGCCTGGAAGGTGTTGATGAAATAGTTGAAAACGGGCAGATCGGCTCCTTCGAGAATGGCTTTTTCGACAAGATCGGCCATCGAGCGTTCGAGGCGAAGGGCGCGGGGATCGGCGGACAGGAATCGCTCCTTCTTTTTCAAGGTTTCCAGAAGGCTCCTCAGGTAGTCGAAGTCGCCGTCTTCAATGATATGGTCCCATTCTTTGAGGATGAGTTCCAGGAGTTCTCCGGCGGCCTCTTTTTTGTTCTCCTTGTCCAGGAGGTTGAGCAGCATGAAGCGGAAGTTTTTGGGGAGGAGGTGGGGATCGAAACTGCGGCTTTTCTCGTAGGCGAGACCTTCCAGGAGAAGGCCCAGCGCCTTCCGGTAGTTCTCGGAAATGAGAGAGGTTTCGGTGCCAAAGAGCAATCGCTTGATCTTGTCCTTGAATTCGGGAATGTTTCCCTTGGAGAGGTCTTTTTTGAAGAGTTGGGTGAGGTGCGAGGAAATCTGATTGTCCCGA
>JAPKZH010000640.1 GCA_026393905.1 Candidatus Aminicenantota bacterium | reverse complement strand
TTTTTCATGCGTGGCCCACTATGATAACGACATGCCCTCGATTTCCGGCAATCGCCAGGATCCTTTTACAGGCCGACGTTTTTTCTCAGGCGGGCCAGGGCGTCTTGAAATTGTTTGGGGATCAAGCCGTGCTTGTCGGGGCCGACGTCCAGCAAAAGATTGACTTGGTGCTCTCGTGCTGAAAAGAATAATTGAACCAGCTCTTGGTCAGGCCGCGGGTTTTCTCCCTCCACGTAGAACCAGTTTTTACCGATGGGGTCGCAGATTTCCCCGGGCACATAATAGGTTTTGCCCTCGATCGTCCGCCGTTTTTCGTATTTTGCCTGGCGAGGCAAACTCCTCTCGATCGAGATCAGGTCCGAAGGCCAGGCGTAGTCGATATCATACTTCCCCTCATTCCAAAAGCCGTTGTTCATCATAATCACGCATTTGGGCTGCAGCCGGGAGATATGTTGGTACAAGAAGGTCCGGTAACCTCGACCGAGCACGCCGGGGATATCGATCCACATCTCGGCAATGGGTCCGTATTGGCTGAGCAGCTCTGTGACTTGATTTGTCTCGAAGGTCTGATAGAGTGAGGTCGTGAAGGCTTGGTTCCATCCGGAGGGATCCGAGGGGGTCTGGCTGCCGAAGCGGTTATGGTTATCCCAAGAACAATAATAAAAGCCCGGCCGAACCCCATGTTTGGCGCAGGCCTTGACGAACGCTTCGACGGTATCCGTCTTGTTGCCGCCGTTGGCGACGTTGTAATCGGTGAAGCGGGTCGGCCACAGGCAGTGCCCGGCCACGTGTTTCGCCGTCAGCACGGCGTATGTCATGCCGGCGTCTCTAGCGATTTGAATCCAAGAATCGACATCGAGCTTGTCCGGATTGTAGGTCGAAGCCGGCGCTTTTCCGTCGGGCAATTCCTCGCTGACAAAGGTGCTCATGCCGAAATGGATGAACATCCCGTATCGCCAAGATTCCCACTTCTGCAATTCCGATAGGCTCAATCTTTGGCTGCCCTTTTCCTGCGGAGCAGGGGAGGCCTGGGGAGCGGCAGGATGAGCCGGAACGCCCGAAGAGCCCCATAAGGCCGTTCGGACAACCATGCCGCCGAGGGCCGCTTGAGAAAGAAAACGTCTTCGTGAAACGGGCTTGGTTTTCATCGGACAGACTCCTTTTTACGTTTCATGGTTTAGGGCTTATTAAGGTCAATGGGATGACGAAAGGTTTTTGCGCTCCTGTTACGCTCAATTTCATGGAATAAGTTCCCGGTGCGAGCTCCGGCGCCGCAATCGTCAGCGGGAACGATTGAGCAGTGTTCTTGTTTAATTTAATCGTTCCCGAGGGCAACCCCTGGACTTTCCAGCCTTTCGGAAGACCCTGCAATTCTAAGCGGACCGATTTTTCTGAATCGGTCCTATTTTCTATCGTCACCTGGATGGACCGCTGTTCACTCGGCCGGATCACTGGATCGGAGACGTAATCAAGTGTCACCGCGAGATCCGTTTCTTTCCAATCAATCCGGTATGGCGAAAGGCTCCAAAGCGGACGCACCTCTTTTGGGCCGGAAGCGAGGAGGGAGCCTGCCCCGCTCAAATCGGAGGGGGCCGTTCTGACCTCCACCGGAGCATTGTGAAGCGCCAGCACTTTTATAGTCATGGCCAAAGTGCGGTCGGTCAAAGCGTTGATATCTTCCGGAATCGGGAAACCGGCCACAGCGACCGTTTTGATTTTTTCTCCGATCGGCTCCCGCCACCGGGCCGGAATGGCCTTCGTGCCGCCGATGATCCCTAAAATGGACCCCAATGTCGCGGGTGTACAGTCCGTGTCGTCGCCGCAGTTGACGGCTGTGGAGATGGATTTGCCGAAATCGCCGTCGCCGTACAACCAGCCAATAATCATGAAGGCGACATTGCGGGGCGCTTGAAACCACCCGGTATCTTCGGTCACCCGACTCACTTCGAGCCGTGCATTTTGCCAGTCTTTGCCTTCTTTTTTGGCCTGGATGGCGGTGCGGACGGCTTTGGCCACTCGGCAGTCATCCGGAATCATGGAAAGACCGTAGGCGATCAGCCTATCGCGGTCCGATTCAAGAAATGCCGCGCTTTCGAGCGAGGCTGTGAAAATCTCGGCCAATGTCCCCTCGGCCGCTCCGTGGTCCACGCAGGCGTCCTCGCGCGCCATGCGCGCGGCGAGAGCGGGGCATCCGGGAGCGAGGCAGGCCCAGATCTCCGAACGAATCCAGGCCCCGTTGCTGTGCTTCCATTTTTCGTTGTTGTATTCACCGGATAGCGGCGGCAGCCAGCCCAATTTCATGTTGGCTTTGCCGACACCGTATTCGTTCCAATCGACCGGCACGTATTTCAGCCAGTATTCACCCAAAATGCGGGCATCGACACGGCCGCCATTGTCTTCCATGGCTTTGAGCCAAAGGATCTGAAGGTCCAGGTCGTCGTTGGCGGCGGGCTCTCCCTTTTTCAGGTTTGTGTAGAAGGAAATGTTATTCATCTCTTTCTTGCCTTCGAACGGCATGCCCAGCGTTCCCCCGATATTTTTTCCCAGCCAGCAGGCATAGATGCGGTCCCTAAAATCGGCTTCGTTGAGAATCACTTTTTGGGCGGTGATCGTGGGTCCCAGAGAGACGGCGCCGAACAAGATCAAAGCGGCGAGCCAACGCCGACATGATCCCAAAGATAATAATGATCGAGCCTTCATCCTCTTAGTCCTTAAGGATCTGCTTATATGTGATCAGGAGCGAGCCCGGCGTTGCCGGGATTTTGATTTCCAAACCGTTTTCAAGAAGATTTTTGCCCGTTTCGGAAATCTTGATTCCGTAATCCTCAAAATTCAGGGCATAGACGGCGCCCGGTATCAATCCGTGGAGCTTGACCTGGCAGGTCGAGGCGTTGCTGAGGTTCCGCCGGAAGGCCAAGATCATGCCGTCCTGGAATTCCGGACGGTCAAACTGGTAGGCCATCCAGGCTTCGTCCGAAGCGCTGTAGGCGGTCAAGGGATAGTAATCGCCGTAAAAATAGGGCCGCAATTTCTTGAACTCTTCCATGGATTTTATTGCCTGGGGCAGCTGGAAACTCGGCTGGTTGATCTCCCAGCCGAAGACCAGGGCGCTGCTCAGGGAGCTCCGCCAAAAATAGGTCTCCGGGTTGCTGTTGCCCGTTCCGCTGCACGGCAGATAGAAATTGAGGCCGTAGGTGTGGCACTGGTATCCGTTGGGTTCGTAGTACTGATAGTCCGTCCGCCAGAGCGGCGCGCTCCGGGATATCGTTTCCAAGTCGAGCCGGCGGCCGCCGCTGGCGCAATTATCGATGAGCAGTCCAGGATGGCGCTTTAAAAGCTCGTCCCAAAATTCGTAAAGGCCTTCGATATGCTTGATTTCCGTGATGCCCTGACGGTCCGGGGCGTCCGCCGCGCGCCAATAGTCCTGCGGGTCGAAATTGAAGTCCTGGCGATAGACCGTGATGCCCTCCCGTTCAATCATCCCCGAGATATAGTCCGTGAGCCAGCGCCTCGCTTCGGGATTGCCTAGGTCGAGCAGGCTGTTGGAATTCTGGGGCAGCTTGACCAGCCATTCGGGATGCTCGCGGTCGAGCCGGGTACCTTTGTAGACTCTTTCGGGCTCGAACCAAAGGACAAAGCCCATGCCCATCTTTTTCGCGACATCCGAAACGGGCCGTATTCCATTCGGGAAGTTTTTCTTGTTGATGACCCAGTTTCCGACGCCCTGCCACCAGCCTGTTTCGGATCCTTCATACCAGCCGGCGTCGATCCAGCCGGCTTCGGGCACGATGCCGAACTGCTCCAGCCGGTAGGCCATGGCGATGGCATAAGTTTCGGTGGCGCAACTGTATTCGTTGCAGGGCCGCGGGCCGCCGAAACCCAATCCGCTGGCCAGGGGCAAGGTCATGGGGCGGCCGTTCTTCTGGGGCGTGTGATGCTTGAGGATATAGCGGCGGAAGAGATTGTGGCCTCGCAAACGATCGCTGCCGGACCAGAAAAGCAGAACCACGCTCGGCGAGCGGACTTCTTCTCCGGGACGGAGAGCGAAATGCGTTTTCTCCATGCCCGCTGAAAGACGGATCGTCGTCCCGGCATCTCTCCGGACCGTGGATTTCCATTTTCCCGACCAGCCCATGCCGACCATGACCCCTTCGCCTGGGGCTTCGATGTTGAAAAAGGGAAGGGCGCCGTTTCCGGAGGAGCGTCCTTCCTGCGGGCCGAACGTAATCTCGCCGCCGGGATTCAAGGGTTCGTCGATCGGGGCAAAATCAACCCGCTCGGCATTGCTTCCCAGGGCCCGATGGAGGATGAAATTCCCCGCGCCGGAATATCGAAAATCCGTTTCCACGGCCTGAATATTTTCGATGATCGGTGTCTTGGCCCGAGACGAATTTTTGAATTTCAAGACCCATTCGACGGCGGGGAAATCATTGTAAATTGTGCAGAGGGCGCGAATGATGAGACCCGTTTTTGGATCGGTATAGGTCGAGATTTGCAGCGTTCGATTGTCATCGATCTTTTTCTTCTCTTCGGCAAACGTCCACCGGGTCAGGAAGGACGCGGAAGCCTTCCCGTCGTAGATAAAAGAAAACGGCGGCAATTTCGCCTTGGAAAAGTGCTCTCCCATAAACTGACCGGCTTTTTTGCTCTCATCAGATGGCAGCGGATTTTCGATTTTTTGCGCCTGCGCCTGGATAAAGATAATGAAAAAGAGAAAGCAGAAAAACAAATTTGTTTTCTTGGGACCCACGTCGGCCTCCTTTTTCTATCTTGGGGATAGCGATGGGAGTTTATTAAAATAACGTTCTATCGTCAATATCGGCACCGCAGTTGGTGCACTTGAGGACATTGGGTCAGGTGCAATTTATGCCCTATCTCCCTCAGAGCTTGACCTCACCCTGACAAAAATAGAAGGCAAACCTCAACCCGATATCACCGTTATGGACTCAAGTTGAATCCAAAGCGTTAAATGGATCAGGATCAAACTTTCCGATTCCGATAGAGAAAATGAAATTCTCAATCTAGACTTTAGGAATTGAGTCTAAGCCGATCATAAAGCCTAGCTCGACTTGAGATTCCCTCGGACATTTTTGGCCGCCCTCCTCGAATCTTCCCGAATAGAAGGCCTCGCATATCATAATAGGTTTTTTGCCCGAGAAATAGAAATAAAAACTCAGAGCTAGCATTCCACCCTCATGCGCTTCGGCAATTTCGGGGCAACATCCGTGCCGCCGCTCGTCGAGGGTTCCAAGCGGGAGCCGCCCCCTTGGTCGCAGGGCGGGGTTTGATGCCCCGCCCGAGAAGGGGAGGCAGGGCGTCGGACGAAGTTCGACGCCCGTTGGAAGGGGTCTTCCCCTCCAAATTGATTTCGGGATTTTCGCACGGCGAGAATACGGAAGGGCTTTATGCCCCTCCGTATTCTTTTTAAGTTAAGAAGAGTGAAAAGATGAATTTCAAACTAAGCCCTGCTCCATCATCGCCCGGGCGACCTTCAAAAAGCCGCCGATGTTGGCGCCGTTGACGTAATTGCCCGGCGTTCCAAAAGCTTCAGACGCTTCGACGCAGGTTTTGTGGATGCTCTTCATGATCTGGTGGAGGCGCTTGTCCACTTCGTCTCTCGTCCAGCTCAGGCGCGCGCTGTTCTGGCACATCTCGAGTCCTGACGTTGCCACGCCTCCCGCATTGGCGGCTTTGCCGGGTCCAAACAGGATTTTGGCCTCAATGAAGAAATCCACTCCCTGCGCCGTTGTCGGCATGTTGGCGCCTTCAGCGACTACATAGACGCCGTTCTTGACCAGGTTTTTGGCGTCTTTGGCGTTGATTTCGTTCTGAGTGGCGCTCGGGAAGGCACAGTCGGCCTTGTGATTCCAGAGCGGGTTGTGATCCGACTCTCCCGCGAAGGGCGTATAGGTCGCGCCTTTGAACTTATCGGCGTATTCCTTGATGCGGCCGCGTCGGATGTTCTTGAGGTCCATGATGAAGGCCAGCTTTTTGCCGTCGATGCCGGCCGGGTCATAGATATATCCGTTGGAATCGGAGAGTGTGACGACCTTGCCGCCCAGCTGATTGATCTTTTCTACCGTATATTGGGCCACGTTGCCGCTGCCGGAGACCAAGCAGGTCTTCCCTTCAAACGTCTGTTTTCTGGTCGCTAGCATTTCCGAAGCAAAATACACTGCTCCATATCCCGTGGCTTCCGGCCGGATGAGAGAACCTCCCCAGTCCAATCCTTTCCCGGTGAGGACTCCCGTCACCTCGTTTCTCAGCTTTCGGTATTGTCCGTAGAGGAAGCCGATTTCCCGGCCGCCGACTCCGATATCTCCTGCCGGGACATCCGTATCAGGCCCGATGTGCCGATACAGCTCATTCATGAAGCTTTGGCAAAGATGCATGACCTCGTTGTCGCTCTTTCCTTTGGGGTCAAAATCGCAGCCGCCCTTGCCGCCGCCCATGGGCAGGGTCGTCAGGCTGTTTTTGAAGACCTGCTCGAAAGCGAGGAATTTCAAAATCCCCAGGGTCACCGTGGGGTGGAAGCGAAGCCCGCCCTTGTACGGGCCGATGGCGCTGTTCATCTGAATCCTGTAGCCCCGGTTGACATGGATTTCTCCCGCGTCGTCCATCCATGGCACCCGGAACATGATAACCCGTTCGGGCTCGACGATGCGCTCCATGATCTTGGCCTTGCGGTATTCCGGATGACGCTCGAGGACAAGCGACACGGAGCTCACCACTTCATGGACGGCCTGATGGAATTCGGGTTGGGCGGGATTCTTGGCGATGACTTCGGACATAAAGTCGGAAACATAATTACCCATAGACACGACTCCTTTTAAGAATTGAACGTTGATTGAAGTATGTAAGACTTCATTGCCTTTCACGCTATACCGGAAATGTTATGGATTTATTTGGATTTTGTTTTGATTCTAATAAAAAAGCCCCGGCCTCATTGTGCCGGCAGGCCGCCCATGGTATAACCGTTTCTGCCCCATGAATGCTGCCGGAATAATCTCCAAAAACATGATTTCAAAGAGGTGCCGGAATCGCCCCCGATGCCCCCATAGCGGAAGGGGGCCCCGGCGGCTTTTCGACGGGGGGAACCGACGGGACTGGTTCCCCAGGGGGCAGGGGGCGATTCCGGCACTGAAAGAAAATTACACTAATGGAGATGTTTTCAAGGCTGCCTTGACAATTAAAATCGCTCGGGGTATTTTTCTAAAAGAAGGATTATCGAAAACCCGAATCCATCGATCGGCCGTCATTTTTTTATGGGGAAAGGAACAGTGTCATGAGCAACAAGCCGTTTAACTCGTTTGACTTGGCCCAGTCCCAGTTTGATCGGATGGCCGATCGGCTCGGCCTCGACGATCCGGCCAGAGAATTGCTCCGATGGCCGATGAGAGAAACCCAATTCTTGATCCCCATCCGCACGGATGATGGACCCGTTAAAATCTTCAGGGGTTTTCGCGTCCTCCACAATGATGCCAGGGGCCCCGGAAAGGGAGGCATTCGCTTTCATCCCCAGGAAACGATCGATACGATTCGCGCCCTGGCCATGTGGATGACCTGGAAATGCGCGCTAATGGATATTCCTCTGGGGGGCAGCCATGGCGGAGTGGTCTGCGATCCTCACAACCTTAGCTTAAGGGAACAAGAACAGCTCTGCCGCGGCTGGGTGCGGCAATTATCCAGAGACTTGGGGCCCCGCATTGACGTGCCTGCTCCGGAGATCATGACCAACGCCCAGCATATGCTGTGGATGCTCGATGAATTCGAGGCGATCCGTGGGGAGAGAACTCCGGGATTTATCACCGGCAAGCCGGTCGGAATGGGCGGCTCTCTCGGCCGGCTCGAAGCGGCGGGTTTCGGCCTGGTCTTTGTTTTGCGCGAAGCCCTTAAAGAGCTGGGGATTCCACCCGAGGAGACAACCGCCAGCGTCCAGGGCTTCGGCAATGTCGGCCAATATGCGATCCGGCTTTTCCAACAGATGGGGGGCAAGGTCGTTTGCGTCGCCTGTTGGGATCAAAAAGAGGGAACCTCTTATTCATACAAAAAAGAGTCGGGCGTCGATTTTAACAGCCTTGCGGGCATCACGGATCGCTTCGGCGGGATTGATAAGAAAAAAGCCGCGGCTCTCGGCTACGATGTCCTTCCGGGAAGTGCTTGGCTTGAGCAAGACGTCGATATCTTAATTCCGGCGGCGATCGAAAACCAAATAACGATAGACAATGTGAAGAAGATCCCTCCGAAAGTGAAAATCGTGGCCGAAGGCGCAAATGGCCCGATGACGTCCGAGGCCGAGACAGTGATGGCCGGCCGCAATATTTTTCTGATCCCCGACATTCTGGCGAACGCGGGCGGCGTCACCTGCAGCTACTTCGAACAGGTCCAGAGCAGTATGAACTATTATTGGGAAAAAGACGAAGTCCTGGGCAAGCTCGACGTGAAAATGACCGCGGCTTTTCATTCCGTTCTCGAACTGGCCAAGGAGAAAGGCCTGTCGATGCGCGACGCCGCTTTTTACATCGCCATCGCTCGTGTCGCTCAGGCCTGCAGAGACCGGGGCTGGATTTGACGAGCGGCGGCGGACCGCTGCCGAAGGCCTTGAACCGCTTCCAACGCTAGATGAGGATGGCAAAAAGAATGGACAAGTCCTTCTCCAAGAGCCTGGCACAATTCGATCGTCAGTTTTTCACAGGCCGGGAAAAATTCACTCTCATCGGCAGGGGAGGGCTGGGCGGAAAAGCCCATGGGCTGGCCGCCATGGAGGACATTCTTGAACAACAGCTCGGCGGCCGGTTTGCGCCCGACATTCAGGTCGTCATCCCCACCTTGACGGTCATCACCACGGATTTTTTCGATTTTTTCATGAAGGACAATCGTCTTTATGACATCGCCTTATCTGAGGCTCGTGATGACCTAATCGCCCAAGCCTTTCAGAAGGCGGAATTGCCCGCCCCGCTGGTCGGCGACCTGCGGGCGCTCATCAGCCAGGTCCATACGCCCTTGGCCGTCAGGTCCTCGAGCATGCTTGAAGATGCCATGTTCGAGCCCTTTGCCAGCGTCTATGCCACGAAGATGATTCCCAACAATCAATGGGACGCGGATACGCGTTTTAGAAAATTGACGGAGGCCGTTAAATACGTTTATGCCTCGACGTTTTTTAAAGATGCCAGGAATTATATGCGGGCTACAAAGCATACCACCGCCGACGAGAAAATGGCGGTCATCATCCAAGAGGTGGTTGGGGTCCGCTATGGCGATCGTTTTTACCCCCATATCTCGGGCGTCGCTCGCTCGCACAATTTTTATCCGCTCGGCCATGCCAAGCCTGGCCAGGGCGTGGTTGACCTGGCCCTTGGCTTGGGCAAGAGTATCGTCGATGACGGAATCGGCTGGACTTTTTCACCGGCCTATCCCCAAGCCAACCCCCCCTATATTTCCATCCGAGATCTTTTGGAGCAATCTCAGACCTCATTCTGGGCCATCAACATGGGGTCGCCGGGGGAATACAATCCTATCCAGGAAACCGAGTACATGCTGAAATTCAACTTGACCGATGCCGAACGAGACGGCAGCTTGCGCTTTATCGCCTCGACGTATCGGCCGGAAGATGACAAGATCGTTTTCGGCATGGCCGAGCCCGGCCCGAGAATCATCGATTTCGCTCCTCTCTTAAAATTGGAGCTCATCCCTTTCAACAAGATGCTCCGCGCCCTCCTCAAAATCTGCGAAGAGAGGCTGGAAAGAATGGTTGAGATAGAATTTGCCATGACCTTGGACGAGAAGCGGGGAAAGCCGGGGCGATTCGGCTTTTTGCAGGTCAGGCCGATGGTCGTTTCAGATGCGAAAGTGGACGTCTCGCTCGCGGAGCTCGTCGGAGAGCATGTCCTTGTCGCCTCCGAGTCTGTTTTAGGCAACGGCATCCTTGACGATATTCAGGACATCGTCTACGTCAAGCCCGAAAAATTCAGCCCCAATCAGACGCAGACGATCGCCGGCCAGTTGGAAGAGCTGAACCAAAAACTGGCGGCGTCGCATGTCCCTTATCTGCTCATCGGCTTCGGTCGCTGGGGCTCGACCGATCCTCTCGGCGGCATCCCGGTCAACTTCGGCCAAATCTGCGGGGCCAAAGCCATCGTCGAGTCGACCCTGCCGGAGATGAATTTCATGCTCAGCCAGGGGTCGCATTTTTTCCATAATATCACGAGCTTCCGAGTTCTCTACTTTTCCGTGCCTCATTGGGAAAAATATATGATTGATTGGCCTTGGCTGGGACGGCAACGGGCGGTCGCGGAGACGGAGCTTGTCCGTCATGTCAAACTCCCCGCCCCTTTGAAAATTAAAGTCGATGGAACCACGAGCCGAGGAGTCATCTATCATGCCTGATCAGCCTCGAAATATCGACAATCTCATCTGGTTTCTGTCCGAGCGGGCCAAAGAACTGAGTTGCCTGTACAAGATCGAGGGGCTTCTCAACAAGCCGGACACGAACCTGGACGATATTTGTAAAGGCATTATCGAGGCCATCCCGCCCGGCTGGCAGTATCCGGATATCTGCGTGGCGAAGATCAGCCTGGAAGGCCACACCTGCCAATCTCCGAACTTCAAGGAGACGCCCTGGGTCCAGTTTGCGGACATCAAAGTCCAGGATCAACAGATCGGACGGCTGAGCGTCTATTACACGGCCGAAATGCCCCATATGGCTGACGGACCGTTTCTGAAAGAAGAGACCAAGCTGC
Source organism: Candidatus Aminicenantota bacterium (assembly GCA_026393905.1). GTDB lineage: Bacteria > Acidobacteriota > Aminicenantia > Aminicenantales > UBA4085 > JAPKZH01. Next base: position 11,799 of record JAPKZH010000640.1, on the reverse strand, counting down.
TGGGAACGATCGTCGAACGCCTGGGCCATTACATCTTGTATGCGAGGATGAAACAAGTCTTTCAGGAATATCAGACGGCCAAGGGGGATCTGACCGGGCACAAGGCCGAAGAATGGCGGATGGCGCTTAACTTTCTCCGTGAGACTAATAAAAATCTCTATTTAGATATTTCCCGCCGGATGCTGAATTTTTTGTCCTGGAGAGGGATCCATGAGGCCGAACAGCTCTTGCAGAAATCGGTCGGCGGGCCAAGAGCCAAAGACGAGAGGGCGGCGACAGACGAAAACCGTCCCAACCAGAAAGGCCTCGTGACATTGACCGATCAGCTCATCGACGAGACTTTCAAGCTTGCGGCTCAGCATCTGACCAATGAACAGATCCTGGCCAACATCCAAAAATGGATCCAGGAGGACAGGCTCAGCTTTTTGGTCCAAATCACCAATCGCAATCTGCCCCTGGCCAAGGTTGTCGATGCCATCCGGCGCCATCATCATATCGCCGCGGAAGGCATTGAATTGCCCCCGGCCAGCAAGAGAGGGGTTCAGGTCTCTCTCATCCAACGTTTTCTTTCGGCCAGGCAGGAGTTCGTCAACACGGCCGTGGAGTTCGTCGATATCGATGATTTTTACGAGGTTTTGGATCACATCGTCTTTTCACCGGAGAGCCACGGGAGGTTGGGGGGGAAAAGCACCGGCTTATTCTTGGCCAAACACATCATCCGGAAATGTTCCCCTTTGTCCGATCATCTCAGGGGCATCAAGGTCCCCAAAACGTGGTATATCACCTCGGATGGGTTGCTGAGTTTCCTCAGCTACAATAACCTCAACGAGGTCGTTGAGCAAAAGTATAAGGATATCAATCAGGTCAGGTTGGAATATCCCCATATCGTTCAAACCTTCAAGAATTCCAGCTTTCCGACGGAGGTCATCCAGGGGCTGTCGATGGTCCTGGATGATTTCAAGGATCAACCGCTGATCGTCAGAAGCTCGAGCCTGCTCGAAGACCGGATGGGATCATCGTTTAGCGGGAAATACAAGAGTCTGTTTCTGGCGAACCAGGGCAGCAAGCGGGAGCGCCTGGAAGCGCTCACGGACGCCATTGCTGAAGTCTATGCCTCGACATTCGGTCCCGATCCGATCGACTATCGCGCCGAGCGCGGTTTGCTCGATTTCGCCGAGGAAATGGGGATCATGATCCAAGAGGTCGTCGGGACGAGAGTGGGCGATTATTTCATGCCGGCCTTTGCCGGGGTCGCCTTCAGCCGGAACGAATTCCGTTGGTCGCCGCGGATCAAACGCGAGGATGGCCTGCTCCGTCTGGTCCCGGGGCTGGGAACCCGCGCCGTCGACCGGACCGGCGATGACTATCCCGTCTTGATCGCCCCGGGCCAGGTCGGTCTTCGGGTGAATGTCTCCGTGGACGAAATCGCCCGGTATGCGCCCAAGAAGGTCGATGTGATCAATATGAGTATGAACACGTTCGAGACCGTGGAGATCAAGGACCTCTTGAAGAAATTCGGCAGAGATATTCCTGCCCTTGAGAAGATGGTCTCCATCCATGACGGCCAGCGCATCTCCAAGCCTGTCGGAAAGAACATCGACTTTGAGAAGGATGATTTGATCGTGACCTTTGAAGGACTGATCGCGGACCGGCGGTTCATGCCCCAGCTCAGAGCCGTGCTTCACCTGCTAGAAGAGAAACTCAAAACTCCGGTGGATATTGAATTCGCCTCCGACGGCAGGGATTTCTACCTCCTCCAATGCCGACCGCAAAGCTATCTGGAGGGCAGCCGGCCGACCCCGATTCCCAAAGACATCCCCCGGGATAAAATTTTATTTTTCAGCAACCGTTTCGTTTCCAACGGCCAGGTGCCCGATATTACCCACATTATTTACGTCCATCCCCAAAAATATGACGAGCTTCATGACGAGCCTTCTCTTTTGGCTGTGGGGCGCGCGGTCGGAAAGCTCAATAAACTCCTACCCCGCCGTCGGTTCGTCCTCATGGGGCCTGGACGCTGGGGAAGCCGTGGGGACATCAAGCTGGGCGTGAAGGTCACCTATTCGGATATCTCCAATACGGCCGTGCTCATTGAAATCGCCCGGAAAAAAGGAAACTTTCGGCCGGACCTCTCCTTCGGGACCCATTTCTTTCAGGATTTGGTGGAGGCCGAAATCCGCTATCTGCCCCTTTATCCCGGCGAAAAGGGCACAGTCTTCAACGAGAAATTTTTCGAGACTTCGCCGAATATCCTTCCCGAAGTCTTGCCGGAGTTCGCCTTCCTGGCCGATACCCTCAGGGTCATCGATGTTCCCAAGAGCGCGGATGGCCTCGTCTTGAAAGTCCTGATGAACGGGGAACGGGATGAAGCCGCCGGAATCTTAGCCAGCCCGTCCCTTCCAGCCGAGGTCCCGCTTGTCAGTCAAGAGCAGGCTGAGAAAAGATCAGGAAATTTTTGGGCCTGGCGGCTGCAGATGGCTGAGCATGTGGCCTCTCAGCTTGACCCCGCTCGTTTTGGGGTCAAGGGATTTTATGTTTTTGGCAGTACGAAAAATGCCAATGCCGGCCCTCAGAGCGACATCGATATCCTGATTCATTTCCAGGGGACGAAGAAACAGCGCCAAGAGCTCCTGGGGTGGCTCGAAGGCTGGAGCTTGGCTTTAGATGAGATCAATTACCAGAAAACCGGCCACAGGTCGGGAGGCCTTCTTGATATCCATATCGTCACGGATGAGGACATCGCCAGGAAGGAGAGCTATGCCTCGAAAATCGGCGCGGTGACCGATGCGGCCAGACCTCTCGCTCTGAAGAAGTCCGAAACGCCGAGCTAATGTTGACGCGATAAATTGAGTTACATTGTCATTGCGAGCCGTTCTTGCGGCGTGGCAATCTGACCCGAAGGGTCATTCCGAGCGAAGCGAGGAATCTCCGCTTCTTGCCCAGAGGGCATGAGATTGCCACGGCACTCCGTGCCTCGCAATGACGCGTTATCCGGATCGCCACGTCGCTTCGCTCCTCGCGATGACATCTTATTTAATGCGTTTGTATTAGATGAGCCGCCGGGTAGCAGCCTCTAGATGATCGGGATCAAATCGAATCAGCGCGAGCTCCGGGCCGTCATGGGCCGCTGAAAAACAATGGGTGCGCCCGATAAGGTCCCGCCAGGATGCGGAAAGCCTGGCGGATTCGTGGATATGACCGTGGAGAGTGAGAAGGGGCTGGCGGCTTTCTATAAATCGACGGATGGCGATACTTCCCACGTGCGGGTCCAGAGGGACATGATCGATCATCTTGCCCGCGAGCGCGGCGAGATCGAGCCTTGTTTTATAGGGAGGGGAGTGGAGGAGAAAAATGGTCTGATCCAGCTTTTTAGTTCCAGCCAGGCGGGCCAGATCGTCTTGGATGGTGGCATATTTTTTTTCTTGATCCGTGGCCGGGAAGGAACGGACTCCCTCCTCGGGGGAGATGGAGCCGGGATCGACATAGCGCGAAACATCGTACCGTTCCCAATCCTTCAGCCGGAAGGGCGTCGGCGGAACATAGGCATAGCCATAGACCCGAAAACCATGGAAGTCGACTTTCCTGTTGTGGATATATTCCCAGATTCCTTGGGATGCGACGTCCAAAAATATTTGTTGATGAAATCCTGGCGGGAGATATTGGCTGACCGAGGCGTGGAGAATGGCAGCGGCAAAAAATCGCCCCCCCAGAATACGGCTTCCGGTTGTTCGGTCTTAATCGTCTGAAAAAGCTTTTGATACCGATCGGTGTTTCCATGCAGATCGGAAACAAAAAAGCAGTTCGTCATGCGTTCCCTCTATAAAATCATGGCCCTGTCGTTCGTAAGATTCAAGACTGACCCTCCCGATAATAATGAAAATGGTCGTGGGAAACAATCCCTGGAGCTTGTCTTCTTGAGGGGAGTTGGGCTCTCAGGAACGAAGGCTAGGACGCCGCTTCCGTTTCGAACTTATATCCGACGCCGCGAACCGTTTGAATATATTTTCTGGCTTTGCCGAGTTTTTTCCGGATGCCCGTGATCTGATAGTCCACGACCCTTTCGGTGATCGAGTAGTTGTCCTCGCGGACGTGGTCGAGAATCCGGGAACGGGTGAAGACCTGATTTGGTTTTCCCGCCAACAAGGAGAGAATGTCAAACTCGGTCTTGGTGAGGTCGATTTTTTTCCCCTCGACGAGGACTTGGTAAGCATCGAGGGTGATCGTCAGTCCGTCAAATTCCAGGGTGTTCCGGTGGTCGTCCTCGGATTTGTTTTTTCTTCGGAGCAAAGCATGGATGCGGGCGATCAGGATTTGGGGCTCGAAGGGTTTGACGATATAGTCGTCCGCGTACTCTTTCAAGCCGAGGACAATGTCTTCGAGCTTTCTTTTTCCGGTGAGCATGATCGTGAAGACGTTGGCCGTCTGGGGGTCTTTTTTCAGGATGTGGCAGACCTTGTAGCCGTCGATCCCGGGGAGGACGATATCCAAGAGTATCAAATCGGGCTTTTCTTTCCGGGCGATGATGATGGCTTCTTCGCCGGTCTGAGTGGAGAGGACCTTGAATCCTTCCCTTTCAAGGATAAAGGCGAGGCTTTTCTGAAGGCTCACATCATCCTCAACGAGCAGGATTTTGACTTTGGCCTGGTTTTCGTTCATCAGTCGCCCGTTCTCTCCAGCCGGCTCGGCGAATAGCGATTTCTTATCGGCCTGGCGGCGCCGGCCACAGGACTATTTTAATATGGACCTAACAAAAATCAAACAGAATCCTAATAAACCGCCGAAACAAACTAGATTCCATCGAATGCCCGGATGATCATATGGGGAAACTACAAGCTGGAATTTCTTCGGGCATAGGCTTTTAGCCATTTTTCAACGATCGCCGCCAGGATCTCGCTCAATTTCAGGCCGCTGCCATGGATTGGCCGCAGCTCCTCGGCGAGCTCCGAGAAGCCTTTCCGGTCCAGCCAGGATGAAATGATATCGTTGTCGGAGAACGGCTGGATGATGTCTGGAGAGATCGTCCTGAGGGCCTGGAGGAGATCTTCGAGGCTTAATACTTTGGTGCCGTCCACCATCAGGGGAGCGGCGTTCAACTGGCGGATTTCTTCTTTGAGGTGCTTTTTCAGCAGGGCGATCAGCCGCCGGCCTTGGCTTCGCTTAGGGCGCAGAATGTCCCCGAGCTCTTGGTAGCTGTGCATATAGAGCCAGGTCGAAAATTTATCTTTCTGTCCGTAGCTTTCCATGATTTCCCTAAGCTCCCGGCCCCGCTTGGTGTCTTTTTCTGCGGCGAACAGGATCCGGTATAAGCCCTGGATGTTTTTAATCCGATGCAGTTCCCGGCCGCTCTTGTCGCAAATCAGAAAGTCGCCCATGCCGGAGAAATCATGAATGTAATCCTTGAGTTTTTGCAGGCTCCCCGGGTCTCCCTTGGGCAGGAGAAGGGCCGCCTTCTTGAGGTCCTCGGCTTCCTTGGCTTTCGAAGCGACGATGATGGGGATCCGGGGGTAATAGCGGGAGATCAATCGGACGAGGTCGCGACCGGCATCGCAATTGAAGAGATTTCCTTTGGGAAAGAAAATATCGGCGATGAGACAGACGACATCGTCGCCATGGCCGCGCGACCTATAGTCGCGGCTGTCGATTTGGGATTCCTCCTCCACCCCGAAAAAAAAGTTCAAAGTTACCTCGTACGTCCGGGTGATCATCACATCGGCCCGCTGGCCGATGATGCTGTAGAGTGTCGGCAAAAATTGGGACAGCCAGCGGGGTTCGTCATCCACGACCAGAAAGATGAATCGCCGGACTTTTGAAGACCTCCGGATGTTGATCAAATCCTCGGCGGCCCTGACGACACTGGTGATGATCAAGGGGGGGACAAGGCTTGTCGTGCTGTAGGCAAAAACAAGGTCGGCGCCGGCGGTATAGGGATATTTTGCCTTAGCCAGCTGCGGGGGAGAGCAATGAATATAGGCATTGGCCGAAAGCAGGACCAGCACGGCTTCGGGATTATTCCTGCGAATCCTCTCGACGTCTACGAGGGGCAGTGCCGTATCGTCGAAGAGGAAGACCGTAGCCCGGTCGGATTTAACCTGGGAAACGGCTTGGGGGCTGCAAAGAACTTCGGTTTGAAGCCAGGGCATATTTTCGTTCAGGATCTGAGAGGATTCCCGGATTCGCGTTTCTGCGGAAAAAATGAAGGCCTTTTCAACCTTGACCGGATTGATGATCCGGGGGATGAAGGGAAATTCTCGGCGCCGCTTTTTATTTGCCATTTTCGACGATGACCCGGCAGCGCTGATGGATGGAGTCGGCAAAAAGCGTGACCGGGTTGGGAAAGGCCAAAAGAGACAAGGCTTCATCAGGATGGGCCGAGGAGAAAAACCAGGGATCCATCCTGTCGCGGCCCGGTGCGATATATCCGTAAATGATGTTATTGCCCATCAAGTTGGTCAAGAAATGCGTTCCCTGGGTCCCGTACATCCGGGTTTGAAGCCTTTTCTGGTCCTCATCATAGCCGCCTTGGATCATATACAGAAAATGACTGCCGTAGATGCCGCCGGTGAGATGGCTGTCTTCCGGGAGCGGTTCCGCCCGGCCGGCAATGTCCACGCCGTATTCGAAAATGGCCGCCGCACCGTCGACGTCCTTATAATCCACATCAATTCCCCAATCCCGATTTTTGCTGCCCAGCCGTCCGGGAATGATCAAGATGTAGCGCTCCTGGCCCTCCTGCATTTGGCGGTTGATGGCGGATATTTTGTTGCGGATGGCATCATGCATGTCTTTGGTGTAGATGAAGGGGGAAATGACGACAGCGAATTTTATGCCCCTGATGACGCCGTGGCCTTGGGCATTTTTGATGGAGAGATATGTGTGGCGGGGCTTTTTGGGAATTTGGATGGAATCGAACTTGAGCTCCGGCAGCGGAGTGAGCTGGACGATATGAAACGTCCCGTCTTCTTTATCCTTCTTGGCGAAGTTGATGTTAAAAACGAATTCGATCTGGAAATGGGCCGCAATTCTGGCCGCGATCGTTTCCATGATCTCGACGAGACTCGTTTTAAAGCGAAAATGATCGTTCTGGATGAGCTCTTCGATGGTGATGAGGTTGTTATGGATTCCCAACAATTTGATTTTATGGAAGTTGGCGAAGTTGACGTGCAATTTTTTCATCGTCTCCAATTCCTCTCCCCGGAGCTCCCTGTTCTTGGTCATGTCCAGAGCATAAAAATACTGCTGACCCTTCCCGATCTGGAGCAGTTTGAGAGGAATCGGATTTTTAATAGTGGCCATAGAAATGACGGGAAAGTCATCCAAGACCGTGGCATAGCCGTGGCCGAAGGCGATCCTGGCAAACCCCTCTTTAGGGTCCTGCGTTTTTAAGGCATGGGGAAAATAGGAATTGGCCACGCCGGAGATATAAGGATAATAACAGGGGCCGGCCAGCGTGTCATCGAAGATCCCGGGGATGGGGTTCAAGATGATGGCCATTTTTTCTCGGCTGGAAGGAGGCTGTTTGCTCGTAAAATCGTGAAATATATGTTCAATCGCCTGCCGGACTTGATGAAGGCGCGTTTGAGAGTCGGGATGATTATTGGGCAACATATAGGAGGTGTATTCACCGGCGTGAATAAGGGCGGCTCCCCGGGAAGATGTCGCGGCTTCATTCGTGGCTGATGAGCGGACGCCGACCGGGCCGTCTCCCAACTCGTTCAGGATCGAGCAAACCACATCCGATTCTTCTTTATCGAATTTTCCGCCGCGGTCTATAAAACGGTCATAGAACGTTGTCGTGAGGACACGAGTTTTGAGCTTGTGGGCTTTGGGGATCGGGCATTCGTTGATCCGGACCAGACCGAGCCCTTTTCCACCGGGGGACCCGTCACCGTAGATTTTGACATCCCCGATTTTCTCAACGATTTTCAGGTTCATCGTCCCGTCTGAATTTTAGGTGAAAAGCCACATTTAGTAAAGCGCCCTTACAGAATACGAATTCCCGGCTCTTCGTAATAGAAGATTCTTGAATTACCGAAAAGGCAAGAATTAATCAGACAAAAAACGCAGGCGTAGGGGCAGCTTTATTCTCGATAAGGACATTCTCATTTCGGCCCATTTGTTGGGCGGGATTCATCGGGCATTTCCCAATTTAAAATCACTCTCATCGCCTCTTCGGGTGTCCGAGCCGCCTTCAGGCTCTGGAGAAGGTGCCTGTTTTGGGCCGCCCGGCTGGCCAACCCCAAGAGTTTCACTTGCGTATCGGGGGCTTGGGCTGGCGAAATGATCAGAAAGATAATATCGATCGGCTTCTCGGTCGTGACGTCGGCGACGCCTTCTCTCGTCAATCCGAGGGCGACGACGGGAGCGGCCAAGCCTTCGAAGCGCACGTGGGGGAAGGCCACCCCCTCATTAAAAAAGGTCGAGCCCTGTTCCTCGCGTTTCATGATATCGCTGAATAATGCTTCGCGGTCTTCGATCCCGCTATCTTTGCCGACGACCGCGACAAGCGCTCGCAAAACATCTTCTTTTTGGACAGGATGCTTCCAGATGACGATGCGTTGGGCGGAAAGGGACTGGCTGAATGTCGGCTGCTCCAAGGGTGGGGCCGCCATCTTGGGGGATGTCGCAGAAGGCGGCATGCCTTCCGGGACCTCAACAAGGAGCCTGACCGGGATGCGTTCTTCCTCACAGGGATCGATGACGATGATCGTGACTCCCCGGGCCGTTTTGACAAGATTGGCGACGACGGCTTTGTTCATGCCGATCCTTTTCCAAAACGGCTTTGGATGCGATCTCCCGACAACGATATGCCCGACACGATATTCCTTGGCGAACCTAAGGATGGTATCGACAATGTCTTCGCCTTTGTAAGTAAATACCATCGCGCCCAGTTGCTTGGCCAAAGTCAGCGTGTCGGAAAGGATCCGCTGGGTATGGGCGTCGATGACCGTGGCTTCCTCGGAGGGCGTCTGAACATAGACGGCATACCAGTTCCGATTCAGCCTTCCTGCCAGACGGGAACCATAGCGCAGCAATTTCTCGCTGTTCGGGCCGTGCGAGCTCAGGCAGACCATGACTTGGTCCGAGGCGGCCCCGCTTTCTCCTTCTTGGGTCTCGCGCCTGCGGAGGTCGATCTGCGAAGCCAGTTCGCGGAGGGTGAGCTCCCGGAGCTTTTCCAGGTTCGAAGGAACAAAGAAATTGGCAAGAGCGGTCTTGATCCGGTCGGCCGGATAGATTTTGCCTTCCTCCAGCCGTTTTCTGAGGTCTTCGGTGGCCAGGTCGACATCGACGATTTCGTCCGCCTCGGCCAGGACGGAATCCGGCAGGCGCTCGCGGACCTTCACCCCGACGGCTTTTTCGACGATGTCATAAAGGCTTTCTAAATGCTGGACGTTCATCGTGCTGATGACATGGATCCCGGCCGCCAGAATGTCCTGGACGTCCTGGTAGCGCTTTTCATTCCGGCTTCCCGGAACGTTCGTATGGGCCAGCTCGTCGATGAGAGCTACCTGAGGCTTTCGGGCCAGGATGGCATCCACGTCCATTTCTTCCACGGCAATCCTGCGATACTCCTGTCGGCGTCTGGGGACGACTTCCAGCCCCTTGGCGAGTTTGGCGATATCGGAGCGGCCGTGAGTTTCTAGCAGGCCGATGATCACGTCTATGCCTTCGCCTTTCAGTCGATGGCCCTCCTGGAGCATCTGGTAGGTCTTCCCTACACCGGCGCAATAGCCGAGGTAGAGCTTCAATCTCCCGTGCTGCGCCCGGCGGATCATCCTTAGAAAAACGTCGGCTCGATCTTCTTTCATTTTAACGTCCCATTCAGGGCCAGGTTCAGCATCAGGACATTCACCCCGGGCTCCCCCAAGATCCCCAGGTCACGGCCCCCGGTATAAGCTTCGACCAGCTTTCGCACAGCCATTTCGCGCAATCCCCGAGTTCTAGCCACCCGGGGCATCTGCAAAAGCGCGTTTTTCAAGCTGATGTGAGGATCAAGACCGCTGGCTGACGCGGTGACGGCATCCGCGGGCACCATTATCTCGGGGCCGAGGGAATTTTCCGCCCGGTAGTCGGAAGCGCGCCGACGGACCGCGTCGACCAGCTTTTTTGAAGTAGGCCCAAGGTTGCTGCCGCCGGAGCGAGCGGCATCGTAGCCTTGCCCCGCTGCCGAGGGACGAGGATGAAAATATTCCGGCCCGGAAAAACTTTGCCCGATCAGGCTTGACCCCAAGGTCGTCCCGCTCCGCTCGATCAGCGAGCCATTCGCCTTGGCTGGGAATAGCCCTTGGGCCAGGACCCAAACGGCAGCCGGATAGAGGCCGCATAAAATGACCGCCAGGGATAAAACGGCCACCAGCGAGATTCGAAGCTCTGTCAACCAATTCTTCATGTCCGCCTGTCCTTTTTTATCCTATACCAGGTGAAGCGCATTCACAATTAAATCGACCAGCTTGATCCCCGGAAACGGGGCAATGAGGCCGCCCAGCCCATAAATCAGGAGATTGCGCCTGAGGAGCGCAGCCGCGCCCAAGGGCCGAAAGCGTACTCCACGCAGCGCCAGCGGGATCAAGGTGATGATAATCAGGGCGTTGAAAATGACGGCGCTCAAAATGGCGCTCAGGGGCGACCGGAGAGCCATGATGTTGAGAGGCTCAATGACCGGAAACACGCCGACCAGCATGGCCGGAATGATGGCGAAATATTTGGCGACGTCGTTGGCGATGCTGAATGTCGTCAAGGCTCCGCGCGTGATCAGCATCTGCTTGCCGATCTCGACGACCTCGATCAGTTTGGTCGGGTTGGAGTCGAGGTCGACCATGTTGCCGGCCTCCTTGGCCGCCTGTGTTCCCGTGTTCATGGCCACGCCCACATCGGCCTGGGCGAGGGCTGGAGCATCGTTGGTGCCGTCTCCCGTCATGGCCACGAGATGGCCAGCCGCTTGTTCTTTTCGGATCAGCGTCAGCTTGTCCTCCGGTTTGGCTTCGGCAATGAAATCATCCACGCCCGCTTCTTTGGCGATCGCAGCCGCCGTAAGACGGTTGTCTCCGGTGATCATCACGGTTTTGATCCCCATGGCCCTAAACCGCTCGAAACGATCCTTCAGCCCGCCTTTGACAATGTCCTTTAAATGAATGGCGCCGAGGACTCTTTTTCCGTCGGCGACCAACAGGGGTGTGCCCCCGGAAAGGGCGATGGAGCTGACCGCACCCTGGAGCTCGCCGGGGACATTATCCCCGATAAATGCTCTGATCGCATCCGGGGCGCCCTTTCGGATTTGACGGCCGTCGAGGTCGACGCCGCTCATCCTTGTCTGTGCCGAAAAGGCCACGAATTTAGCGCCGGCCATCTCGACGATGGAGCGGCCGCGCAGGCCGAACTTCTTGGCCAAGACAACGATGCTCCTCCCTTCCGGCGTTTCGTCGGCCAACGAGGCGAGTTGCGCGGCATTAGCCAGTTCCTCGACCGAAACTCCCGCCGCCGGGAGAAAATCGGTGGCCTGCCGGTCCCCCAAGGTAATGGTCCCGGTTTTGTCGAGCAGCAGAACATCCACGTCCCCCGCGGCTTCAACCGCACGGCCGCTCATGGCCAGCACGTTTTTCTGGACCATGCGGTCGATGCCGGCGATCCCGATGGCGTTGAGGAGGCCGCCGATCGTGGTGGGAATCAGACAGACCAGCAGGGCGACGAGCACTGTGATCGTCAGAATGTCTCCGGAATAAGTTCCGAAGGGTTTCAGGGTAATGATGACGACCAGGAAAATCATCGTCAGGGCCGAGAGGAGAATGGTCAGGGCAATCTCGT
>JAPKZH010000162.1 GCA_026393905.1 Candidatus Aminicenantota bacterium | reverse complement strand
CTTACGGTTTTTTGGTATACAATGTTCTTACGGAAACCCATTAGTACTGTAGAAAAAGATAAAAGATGGACTGAACTCGAAGGTCTTGCATTGCTCGTAAGGAACAAGAAGTTAAGAAGAGAAGTTTATTTCTTCGTCACTAGAGGTCGGCATATATAAGGAGCGGAAGCAGTCTTAGAAAAAATCCGAACGAAGTTGAACAAAAAACTTCTTGATGAAATACGAAAAGAGGACGAGGCGATGGCGGAGTCGGATAAGCCGAATTTAAAAGCAGACGGAAAGGGAGGTAACCCATGACCATTGAAGAACGCCTGGAGAACATGGAAAGAGAACTGGGGCACCTGAAACGGCGCAACCGCTGGCTGCTGGGCGCGGTCTTCCTAGTGGCAGGGGGCCTGATCGTACCCGGTATGTTTGAAACAACGGCGATCCGAGCGCAGTCACAAAATCCGAGGACCGCACAGGAGATCCGCGCCAGGAGTTTCATTCTTGAGGACGAAAACGGCATTCCCCGCGCCATGCTGATCGTCGATAAAGATGGCTCGCGTCTGTCGCTACATGACGAAACTGGCAAGGGCCGCGTCGCGCTGGGCGCGCTCAAAGATGGCCCGGGTCTGACGCTTATTGACAAAAATGGTACGGGCCGCGCCGGGTTGGCCGTGATCAAAGATGGCCCGGGTTTGATGCTGAATGATGAAAACGGTGATACCCGCGCCGTGCTGGGCGCGCTCAAAGATGGCCCGGTCCTGGCTCTGTATAATGAAAATAACGCAAACCGCGTCGGACTGACCGTGACCAAAGATGGCCCGAACCTGGCGATGCATGACAAAAATGGCACGGCCCGTTTCGTGGCGGGAAAGTTTGCAATAGAAATGCCCAATGGAAAGACAATCGAATATCCTGAATCTTCTCTGGTTTTATTCGGGCCTGATGGCAAGATTATCTGGAGTGCCATTAAATGATAGTAGGCAGGTTTACATGGACTGAGGTGAGAAGACGACGATTCCCCTGGAATATAGGAGGAGGTTGATAATGGGGATAGGCGATTATCTAAAACCTAATTTTTCAGATCCTTTAGAAAAAAGAACTGGATATGGCTGGGGGTGGCTCTGGTTATTAAGTTATATAGGTGGGGGCATTATGAAATTCGAGGCCATGCCTCCAGGCATGAATTTTGCTTTAATGTTAATTTGTCTACCTCCTATCCTGATTGTATATTTTCTTTTTAGGAAATCGTTCATCGAAAAGAAAAGATACGGCTCAGAGATTTGGGTGAATTCATGCGTTGCCGGAATGTTAGCGACTATTGTGGGGCTCGTGCTGATTTTTCTTGTTGCTCGTCTTTTCCTCGTCACGGGTATAAAGTTTGATTAAAATAAATCGTTGAGGACTGACCCCCAAAATTTGAACCACCCTGAGTGCTAAAAATCTCATGCTATAATGACATCATCGGCTGGGTGAAAGTCCTTCATAAAGGAGGCGCTGATGATGTCCGAAAAAACCGGCAAACGGTACACGCCGCGGTTCAAATTCCAGGTGGTCATGGAAGCCTTGAGCGGGACGAAAGCCGTCGGCCAGATCGCTCGGTCTTATGGCGTTCATCCGATCACGCTCGCTCATTGGAAGAGGGATTTAATCGAAAAAGGGCCGGAGATCTTCTCCCAGCAGACGACGATC
>JAPKZH010000407.1 GCA_026393905.1 Candidatus Aminicenantota bacterium | reverse complement strand
AGTTTCATCATCACGGCCGGCCTGCAAAAGCCGGGCACAGGCGAAAGCCCGACCTCGCTCCGGCTCGAAGCCCGCGACGAGAAAGATATTATCCCCAAGATAGATGAGCTGACGCGGCAGGTCAAGGAAGGGCTTAACCTCACTGCGACTCAAATTGCTGGCGACATCGAAAAAGAAGCTGGCAAGGTCACAACCTCCTCTCCCGAGGCCCTCAAATATTACATCGAAGGCCGGAGACTCCACTTGAAGCTGGAATGGGAACAATCCATCGCCTGCATGGAGAAAGCGGTGGCAATAGACCCCGAATTCGCCATGGCTTATAGATCCATGGGCGTTGCACACCAGATGCTTGGGCATGTAGCTGAGGCGCGAAATTGCTACAAGAAGGCCCTTGATCTGAGCGACCGTCTTCCTGAAAATGAGCGGTTGCTCATCGAAGCCATCTGGCTAGCAGTTGGGGAGGAAAATTATGCGAAAGCCATCGAGGTCCTAGGAAAACTAGTGAAGATCTACCCTGGCCATTTCCTGGGATATAGCTGGCTGGCCGCAAGTTATTCCCTTGCGGGCAACCTTGACAAAGCCATCGAACACCAGGAGTTCGTTGTCCAAAACGAAAAAACGGCAGACCAGGTAACTGCCCTTGCTCAGTATTATATGGCCAAAGGGCTTTATCAGAAAGCAGAGGATCTCTGCCGGTCCTTCCTCAAGGATGTCGAGGATAATGCTCAAATTCACTTTATGTTAGGTTGCAGCTACCTTTGCCGGCGGCAGTTCGACCTTGCTATTGCCGAGCAGGAAAAAGCCTATCTCCTTAACCCAACATCTAAGGATTGGATGGGCGTCTTCCTTCTCTGCAAAGACGATCTCGCCGGAGCGGACAAATACTCGGATGGCGTCTCTTTCTTAACTCGAGGAAAATTCACCGAGAACATTAGCCTTAGCCAGCGGGACCTCGAGAAATCGAAAGGGGACAAAGAAAAGGAGAGAGACGCGTATAATAGATTGGTGGGTGCGTTGGAAAAAACAGGTCGTTATGAAGATGCCTCTATGGTGTTTGGTCAGTATCTAAAGCTATCAGCCGAGTATCGAAAATCAACAGGCGAATCCGGCTTGCCGTATTTACCGAGTCAACAGAAGTCCGATCTTTTCACTAGAGGAAGAATTCAGGCGGAAATGAAATCCTTCGATGAAGCCCGAAAGACGGCCGAGGAGCTGAAGTCTTTGATCGAGAAGGGCATCGACGCGAAGGAGCTGCGGTGGTATGAATGCATCCTCGGGCTGATCGAACTTGGGAAGAAGGACTATCGCCAGGCCGCAGATCTCTTTAGCAGAACGTGCGGCCGCCTTCATTCCGAATCAGAATGGAGCTTCGGAGAGGCCTCCTACTTTGAGGCCTCCTACTTTGACAATCTCGCCCGCGCCCTCTATGAATCGGGAGACCTGGACATTGCTCGCAAAACATACGAAAAGATTACGCTTCTCACATTGGGCCGAATTAATGACGGAGATCGCTACGCCAAGGCATACTACATGCTGGGCAAGATCGCCGAGCAGCAAGGGGATAAGGTGCGGGCCCGCGAGAACTACCGTAAGTTCCTCGACCTCTGGAAGGACGCCGACCCCGGCCTGCCCGAAGTCGAGGATGCCAGGAAGAGGCTGGCGGGGCTGAAGTAACAAGCCTGAGGCATTGAGCCGTCTCCCCAGCCCTTCCGAATTAACATGACGCCCCGGGAAAGAGGGCGGATGATCGGCTCGCGGGGATAGACAAGGGAAATTCTTAAGATCATAACTAAGAAAATCAGCGAAATCATTACAGTCTATTGACGGCGTGCATTCTTGTGTCAGATGATAAACGTAAAGAAAGCCCTGTTATAAGTTAACGTAAAGTTTTATTTTGATAGGGTTATTGGAAGGAGGCTTTTCCAGGATGCCGTCAGCTCCATTCCTATGCTCATGCTTTAGATGGTCTGACCTATACTTGACCAGACAGCGAGTGTCAAATAAGGTTCGTTCGCCGATGCCCTATTTCTTGACTTCCTTAAGACTGTCTATCCTTCCCAGACATAGCGGAAGTGGCAGCAATCGTCGCCTTTCATTAACGCTTTTGTTCGTATAAATTTGAGTCGCTGGTCAAAGGCGGCGGCCATCGCTTCATCCCCATAGCAGATGCTGGCAAAGCCGATATCCCCTGCGTTCGCTTCCCGGAACGTCTGAGCCCAGAGACATTCGGTCACCTTCATTTCGTATGATTTTGGCGTGTCCTCGATACTCTGAGTGGTGATGGCGCGTGACCAGAAGTGTTTTCTGTGTTCCGCGTTGTCGATGGTTGTTTCAAGTGTGTCCATGCTGAAGAAAGCGTCACGGTCCTTTTTTTGAAGCCGCTGGGCGAAGCTTCTTGTCTGTTGAGCCCAGTAAATACCGGTGGCCTCTTTTACCATCTCGACGAGCTTTTCTCGTCCGATTTGAGCAGCTAGTGCCTGCATCATAGGGATGTAAGTCCACAGGAATGCGAACCTGAAGGCTTCTCTCATCGTCAGGCCCGAGTCCTCAAGAAATTTGTGTTTAGCAGGCTTATTCTGAAGCCTGCTCGAAGCCGAGAGCAGGCCGCAGCCGGAGTATAATAAGGCTCCTGCGGGAAACAGTCCCTGCAGGAATTCTCTGCGGCTTGAAGCCAAGTTCGATGGTTTGATAATCACGATACCCCTCCTTGATTTTGATGAGATTATTGAACTTCACTTGACAATGGATGTCAAGCCGAGTTTAGGTCAGACCATCATTGTTATGATTTATGTCAAGGGACAGAGCTTGAAGGAGAGGATCGCCCTAGGTCCGATGAAGCTGGAGGAGGCTCTAGACATCTCGACTCAGGTGGGGGAAGGCCTTTCCATGACCTTCTCGTCATTTCGCGCAGCTCGGCGATGACATTCAAAGGGACGAAGAAGAAGATTCCTGAGATCGCGAGAGAAGTCAACGTGCGATACGTTGCCGAGGTCGTTATTGATGCCGGCGTCAATGATTGAAAAGGCGCCCTTGCCGGCTCCTATCCCATCGGGCCCGGCATTTCTCGGCAGCCCTCTTATCCCTCGCCTCATTCCAGAGATTCAGCGCCGCGGCGAAATCCCCCAGTTTCTCGTGGGTCCGGGCCAGCCTTCGCTTATCGGGCGGGTTCTGCATTTCGTAGAGCGCCAACGCTTCCGCGAACACTCCGCGCTTGTAAAAAGCGTCGCCGGCTTTGTGGAATTTTC
>JAPKZH010000218.1 GCA_026393905.1 Candidatus Aminicenantota bacterium | reverse complement strand
TTGGCTGATCGTGCCTTTTGCCATTGTCTTCCCGGGCATCATGGCCGTCGAGCTTTACGGCAGCGAGATCTCGTCCGCCGACCTGGCCTATCCGTTGCTCATCCGAAACCTGGTTCCAGGAGGCTTGAGAGGTTTCATCCTGGCTGCTCTAGCGGGCGCCGTCATCAGTTCTCTCGCTTCGATGCTGAACTCGGCCTCCACGATCTTCACCATGGATCTGTACAAGAGATATTGGAAAAAAGAGGCCACTCAAAAATCTTTGCTCCTCATCGGCCGCGTCATGACGGTCTTGTTTTTCCTGATCGGCTGTTTGATCGCGCCCCAGCTTGCCAACCCTAAATTCGGCGGCGTCTTCAAATACATTCAAGAATTTCAGGGCTATATTTCCCCCGGCATCCTGGCCGCCTTTGTCTTCGGGTTTGTCTTCAAGAGGGCGCCGGCGGCCGCCGGGGTCACGGCGCTGGTTATCTGCGCACCTATCTACGGCCTGCTTCACTGGCAGTTCTCCGAGATCGCCTATCTCAACCGCATGGCCATCACTTTTATCGTGACGCTCATCGTCATGGGAGTCATCACCTTAACCAGGCCGCTGGCGACGCCCAAGGTCATGCCCGTTCAGAGAGATTTTGACTTGCGGCCATCGAAAGCTGTCCTCTGGCTCGGCGGCGCCGTGATTGCCGCCGTGCTCGCGTTTTTTATTGTTTTCTGGTAGATGGGCAAAAAATAGGAGGGTAAACCTTGATATTCAAGATTTCCAGATCTCTTCCCCTTAGCCTGGGCGAATAGAGAAATCCTTGACTGACTTGTACAAACGCAATAAATAAAGTGAGAATGTATGGGCGGCGCTTAGGCCGACCTCAAGCCCCCGTAGCGGAGGGGGGACCCTGATACTCTTGGAGGAGGACCCTTTTACAGGTTCCCCCTCCAACGGGCGGCGGAAATGCCCGCCGGCCCTGCCACCCCTCCAAGGAGCATCCACCCATGAATTCATTGGTGAATGCTCCTGGGAAGGAAGGCAGCGAGCGAAGCGAGCGTTGGAAGGAAACCCTAGGAAAGGGTTTCCTTCCAAGAGTGTCCGACGGGACTGGTTCCCCCGGGGCCCGGGGGCTACGGGCGGTCTAAGCGCCGCCCTAACGCTTCTGTATTTTATTTCTGGACAGGCTCGGCGCTGTCGATGACCCACATGCCGCGGCCGTTGGTCGCGGCGACGATCATATTGTCCCGCGGATGGATCTGGATGTCCCAGACGGCGACGTTCGGCATGCCGCTGCCCAAATAATTCCAGGTCTTACCGCCGTCGGTCGTGACATAAGGGCCCAGGTCCGTGCCGCAGTAGAGGACATTGCCCTTTTTGGGGTCCTCGCGGACGGCGTTCGTCGAGCCCGGGAGACTCGTGCCGATATTCATCCAGGTTTTGCCGTAATCGGTGGACTTGAACAGGTAGGGGGCGAAGTCGTCATCGTGCCGGCCGATGAGCGAGATGTAGACCGTCGCCGCGTCGTATTTCGAGGCGACGATACCCCAGAAGTGCTTGTTAAAAGGCAGCCCGGCCGTGATCTCGGTCCATTTCGCCCCGCCGTCCATCGACACGTGGACGCGGCCGTCGTCGCTTCCGGCGTAGAGCAGGCCGGCCTTGAACGGGGATTCGTCGATGGCCGTCAACGCCGCGTAGTTGATCGCATAGGGAAGCTTGCCCTGATTCTTGGGGTCATTATAGGTCAAGTCGGGACTGATTTTTTCCCAGGTGTCGCCTTTGTTCTTCGAGCGGAAAACATACTGGAAGCCGTGGTAAACGACATTGGGATCATGCGGCGACAGGATCGTCGGCGCCAGCCACTGGCCCCGGTAGAAAGGCTCCCCGGGCCCGGGCTTGGGAGAGATGTCTTTGCTTTCCCACTGGCCGTTCTTGTATTCCGAACGCCGGAGCATCCCATAAAACTGGGAGGAATAGATCAGGTTAGGATTGGTCGGGTCTATGGCGATGATCGTCCCTTCGCCGCCGGGCGCCGTTTCCCAGCGCACGCCCTGTTCGCGGAAGCGGCGGCCGGTCGCCGGCTGCGGCGGGCGCACGCCGAGTCCGCGCATCGTGCCCTGGTCCTGGATCGAGCCGTACACGGCAAACGGCTTCTGCATATCGTACATGACGTTGTAGAACTGGATGGAGGAAATACCCTTGTGGAAATCCCGCCAGGCTTTGCCGCCATCGTAGGAGACGTTGGCCCCGCCGTCGTTGACGTTGATCACATAGTTCGAATCGTTCGGGTCGATCCAGATGCCGTGGTGGTCGCCGTGGAGGCCTTCATAGCTCACTCTGGCAAAGGACTTGCCTCCGTCCGTGGATTTGGCCAGCCCGACTCCCATGAGGTAGATCGTATTCTCATTGCTGGGATCGACGCGGATCTGGCCGAACACCCAGCCGTAGGTGCCGCCGAAGCGTTCCATCGAAGGATCGGCCGGGCTCATCTTCTTCCATGTCTCGCCCTGGTCATCGGAGCGATAGACCTCGGCACCGGCGATATCGGGATACGTTCTCTGGCGGAGGTAGGAATCCAGCTCCCCTTCCTTCGGCATCCGAGCCGGCGTGTGGTTGTCCACGAAAGCGTACACGATGTTGGGCTTGCTCAAGCACAGGTCAAGGCCGATACGGCCGGTGAACTTCGTGTCGGGCAGGCCGCTGTTGGCGGGCTTCCAGGTCTTGCCGCCGTCGGTCGTCTTGAACAGCCCGTCCTCCGGCTCGGGTACCGGATCGCTCCAGCGCAGCCGGATACGATGGCACATCGAGGCGATGAGGATGTCCGGATTCTTGGGGTCCATGACCAGGTCGATGGCCCCGATCTTCTCGTTGATGTAGAGGATCTTCTGCCAGGTCTTGCCCGCGTCCGTGGATTTATAGACTCCTGTCCCGGCCAATGAAGCCCGGAAGATATTGGCCTCGCCTGTCCCATAGTAGAGAATATTCGGGTTGGACTCGGAGATATCGATATCTCCCGACGACATCGTGGCAAGTTCGTCG
>JAPKZH010000031.1 GCA_026393905.1 Candidatus Aminicenantota bacterium | reverse complement strand
CCGCTTGGATCAAAAACGGGATCATGAAGAACGAAGCCGCGCTGTCGACGATCTGGAAAAAGGGACTGGGCCTGGCTTTGATCCTGATCATCGCCGCCGGTCTGCGGCTTCAACATATCAAGGCGGATCCTCCCTTGATCCTGCCCGCCCTTTCCGGCAGCGCCGGCGTCTACTTCGACGAGGGCATCTACTGTCACAACGCCCGGAACAAGATCCTCTTCGGCCAATGGGTCACGGACGAGTGGAATCCCCTCGTTTACAACGCGCCGCTGACGCTGATTTATTTCCTGGGCTTCAAGCTTTTCGGCATTTCGATCGTCACCGTCAAGGTCATCAACATCCTTTTCAGCCTGCTCGGGATCCTCCTCTTTCACGCCGGCCTTCGGACCTACATGTCGTCCGGCCAAGCCCTGGCTTTGAGCGGGCTATTCGCTTTGGATTTCTACGGATTGATGTACAATCGCATCGGTCTTCTGGAGAATTTTTCCACTCTGTGCTTTTTGCTCAGCTTTTTTCTCTTCGTCCGGGCCCGGGGCCGCTATGGGCTGACCTTTGTTCTGGGCCTGACCGTGACTTTGACCGCCCTGTCCAAGTATCTGTTCCTCTATTTTTTGGTCTCGACGCTTCTGGCGATCGCCTATCAAGCCTGGCGGCGCTCCAATCTCCGCCTCCTGGTCTCGTTTTTAGCCGGGGGGTTGGCTGTCGGTCTGCCCTGGTTCTTCGGCATCTATCTGCCCTTCAGGACGACGTTCAGCAAAATCGGCTCCGGATGGGGAATGCTCTCCCTGCCGCGCTCCTTCTCCCAGGTTTGGAGCAACCTGGTGAACAATCCCCTGGCTCGTTACTTTCAGCTGCTTCCGACGGCGGCCTTGCTCTTGATCCTGTTCGGGGGATTGATGCTCGTGAGACTCCTCCGGTCCAGGAGAGCTGACCGGCCTGGCGAATTGGATCTTTTCATCTTTCTCTGGATCGCCGGGGCCGTGCTGTCCATGGGGATCCTGAACTATCGTCCGCTCCGCTATTATTTGCCCTTGTGGCCGGCCCTTTACCTGGCCATCTCGCTGTTGATCAGGGACCGGGATTGGATCCGAACGCAGAGTCGTTGGTTCTGGCCCCTGGCTTTGATCCCGGCGGTCCTGTTCATTCCCCTATTCGGGTATTTGACGACCAGGCCTTCGGCTTTTTTTATTTTTCCCCTCGGCTTGCGCGCGCTTATCTATCTGTCCCTGGCCGGCGCGGTTCTCTATTTCATCGTCCGTCCGCCGGCCCTGAAGAGATCGCTTGAAGGATTGGTCCTGGCGGTCATGCTGGGAACGTCTCTTTTTCTGTATGTCGGGAACTTCTATCTCCATCCGACCTATCAACTGGAAGCCGCGTCTCGATATCTGGGGACACTGCCTGCCGGATCGGTGGTCATGGGCCAGGAAGCGCTCAGGCTGACCTTGGGCACTCCCTTCAAGGCTTTGCTGACTTATGAAAACTGGTTCAATGACGAGGACCTCTTCAATCGATTCAAGCCGACGCATCTCATTGTCCTCGACAAGTTCGGAGACATGGAATTGGGCTGGATCAAACGGAAATACCCGGAGATCGCCCCCCGCCTCGATTCGGTCCACAAGTTCCCGGTCTGGAACACGACCATGTCCCTCTATCAAGTGCGGGAATGAGCGAGACTTTTTTACCCGAATGAGCTGAGACGCTCCCCGGCCGGATCAGGCCAACTTCAAGCCGCTTTCGTCCTTCCGGCCTTCAGGCTGCAGAGCCCGGCGGCGAGGTAGGCCAGTCCGGCCATGACCAGGACGACCGTGAAGTTCCAGTTGATGGAGACGATCACGGCCAGGATCGAACCCAGGACCGTGGCGAA